>NZ_JAEQCF010000035.1:0-147769 GCF_020738625.1 Microcoleus sp. PH2017_09_SFU_O_A | reverse complement strand
TTGGACTTATTTTATCAAAAATGCTCCCGAACTGGAGGAAATACCGGAAAAATTTGCATCAGTACCCGAAATGCAAACAGCTTTTAATATCGCCAACAGGTCAAGTTTAAACCTTGAGGAATTACAAGCATTAGAAAAACGGGAAATGTTTTTTGAAGACCAACGCGGTGCTGTTATCAAAGGGATGCAAGAAGGTCGCCAAGAAGGCCGTCAAGAAGGTCTAATTGAGGGACAAATAGCATTAATTTTGCGTCAAATCACGCGACGTACTGGTGAAATACCAGCAACAATCCAAACTCGCATCCAGCAGTTATCTTCCCAACAATTAGATGATTTAGGAGAAATTTTGCTAGATTTTACCAGTCAACAGGATTTGATAACTTGGTTGGAATCGATGTCAGCATAAAAGTATGACCCACCCTACAAGTCTAGAGTAGGGTGGGGATCCATCTATAATCTACAAGTTTGTTGAATATCTGGTAGCGACGCACCCTACCAATTATCACCACATAGCTAATCTAACAAGTCTGGTTCTCGGCGCACAATCATGTCATAAAGTGGTTGAAAGCTAAACCATCCCATGCGGTGAGAGCCTACTTGCTGCTGTGTCAAACGAGCACATTCTGGCTTGATGAGAATGGGTTTTCCGGCTGCTTCGGCCATTAACTGCGCCTGACAAGAACGTTCCATTGCAATAAACCACCAAGCTGCTTCATCTACTGTTTCACCTACTGTTAACAGTCCGTGATTTTGTAAAATAATTGCTTTTTTATCTCCTAAAGTTTTGGCGATGCGTTTAGCTTCTTCGATTTCCAAAACAACTCCGGTGTAATCGTCAAATAAAGCGTGATCCTCATAAAAAGAACAAGCATCTTGAGTCAGCGGGTCAAGCAACTTGCCCAAACTCGACCAACTTTTGCCGTAGGGTGAATGGGCGTGGGCTGCTGCGATTACGTCGGGCCGGGCTGCGTGAACTTGCGAATGAATGGCAAATGCTGCTTCGTTTACGGGTTTATTTCCTTCAACAACTTCGCCTTTGTGGTTGACTAAAATTAGGTCGCTGACTCCAATTAAACTAAAGTGCATTCCAAAGGAATTTACCCAGAAATAATCTAGGTGTTCGGGGTCGCGGACGGTGATGTGTCCGGCAATTCCTTCGCTGAATCCGAAACGACCAAATAATCTGAGTGCGGCGGCTAAACGCTGTTTGCGGTGGCGGCGTTCTTCTTCAATTGAGTTGAATGTGGGCGGTTGAAAAGTGACTTTTGGAACTTTTACTGCAATCATATATTTGGGAATTGGGAATTGGGAATTGGGAATTGGGAATTGGGCATTGGTTGTTATTTGTTATTTGTTATTTGAGCCGCGTTTCCTCAGACTTTTGACTGACATCCGTTACCTCCGCTACAGAATCCGTTGCCGAACTTCCTTCGCTCAAGCGCAAACCTACTATGTTTTTGCAGTCGAAAGTGGCGTTATTGCCGGGGCGCCGTTCGATTAATTCGATGATTTGTCCGGCGGGGTTTTGCAGAAACCACTGGGTTAATGAACCGTAGTTTAAAGGTTGATCTGACAGGGGCTTGAAGTTTTTATTTTGCCATATTGTAGCAGCATTCTGCACGTTTTCCACTCGAATCGCGACGTGGTGAACTGCTGCTAATCCTCTTTCTTGCTGGAAGCGGTTTTTTTGGTCGCCGGCTGCGTGGGGCGCATCCAATACTACTAAGCCTCCGGCTGGCATTAATAATGTCATTAAATGCAGCCATAAATCGGAGGGAATGTTAATGTTTTCCGAACAAAAGTTGATTGGGAATAAGTCGGGGCCTTCAACTGTTTTGGCGCCGAAGGGGCGAAAAGATTCGGCGTAGTTTTCGAGTTGAGTGCGACTGGGAAATGTGATGACAAAGTGGTCGATCGCAACTTTTTCGTCGTACAGGTGTGTTTCAAACGTCCAGGTTGTTAAAAATTCGGGAGTGATAAATTTGGGGTTGAATTCCAGTAAGCCGTTGTTTTCGAGGAAAGGTGAGTCAAGGTGGCGATCGAACTTTAGGGTTTGTAGATTCAAGTTTTTCATGTCTCTCACCCGATGTTAAGTACGCAAAACTGCGAATTTTGTCTGCATTCTGAAGTTGACGCACAGTTGATGCGCCTTGATTCAAAAATAACACAAAATTTAATACTGGCAAGCCGATCGCAAGTCCCAAACCTCGATCGACCAATCTCAAAGCCTAAAATAGTATCATTTGCCGATCGCGATTCCAGCCAACCACGCCGTAGTCCACGCACTTTGGAAGTTGAAACCGCCCGTCACGCCGTCGATATCCAAGATTTCGCCAGCAAAGAAAAGTCCGGGACAGCGGCGACTTTCCATTGTCTTGAAATCCACTTCCTTGAGGTTGACACCGCCGCAGGTGACGAATTCTTCCTTAAATGCGCCTTTTCCTGCGATTTGATATTCGCCTTGGACGAGTTCGAGGAGGAGTTTATCGATCGCCTTATTGGATAAGTCAGCCCAGCGTTTTTGTTCGTCAATGCCGATCGAACTTGTCAAACGTTCCCAGAGGCGGCGCGGCATCGGAAACGGACAGCTAGAGACGATTAATCGGTGCGACAACTGCGATTTGACTCCCAGCAGTTGCTGCCGCAAAACCTCTGCATTGTACTGGGGAAGCCAATTAATCAGCACAGATGTTCGATAATGGCGATCGTGCAAAAATCTCGCACCCCAAGCCGAAAGTTTGAGTACAGCAGGGCCACTGACACCCCAGTGAGTGATTAACAAAGGCCCGCTTTGTTCTAATTTTGCTCCCGGCAATTTCACCTTAGCATTCGGAACCGAAACTCCGGCTAAATCTTTGATTCTGTTATCAGCAATATTAAAAGTAAATAGAGAAGGGACTGGCACTTCTACAGTATTACCTAACTCTTTTGCCCATTTGAAACCCGACGGATTGCTACCTGTAGCGAGTAAAATGCGATCGCACTTAAAACTCTCCCCCGACTTCAACTCAACTTCAAATGTAGAGGCAATATCCCCGTGACCGTCTTCTGCGCCATTCCCCATTAACTTCTTTACATAAACGACTGCATCGCCCGTGCGAATTCTCACGCCTGCATCCTCAGCAGCGCGGATCAAACAGTTAACAATTGTCGCCGAATCGTCTGTAATCGGAAACATTCGCCCATCTTCTTCTGTTTTCAATTTCACACCGTGACTGGCGAACCAATCAACAGTATCGCGGGGTTGAAATCGAGTAAAAGCACCGCGCAGAGCTTTTCCACCTCTGGGGTAATTCTGCACTAAAACACCGGGGTCAAAACAAGCATGAGTGACATTGCAGCGTCCGCCGCCAGAAATGCGAACTTTTGCCAGGACTTGGCGGCCTGCTTCTAGTAAAGTGACGCGGGCTTGCGGGTAGGTTTTAGCGCAGGTAATTGCACTAAAAAAACCCGCAGCGCCACCGCCTATGACTGTAATTTTTAACATTCGATCGGACAATTTTTTTCTCGCTTATTCTTCTGGTTCAAAATCGGATTTTGTCACCCCGCAAGTGGGACAAACCCAATCGTCTGGGATATCTTCAAAGGCTGTACCGGGCGCTATGTCTCCGTCGGGGTCGCCTACTTCTGGATCGTAGACATAATTGCAAGTTGTACAAACGTATTTTTGCATTTGCTTCGCTCAATTTTATATTGTTAGCTAGTAAATTGTACATTACAGATCAACTTTGTGCAATACCAGAAAAATTAAATCTTTCACAAGTTACAATTCACAATTATCAAATAGACCTCGGGCAAAAATAAATAGGATGCTGCTCAGAGCATCGTCCCACATTTTTTTGGGTGCAGCGGCTTGTGCAAGCAAATATGTTTGTAGGGGCGAAGCATGACCTCGGTAAATATGGGATTATAACTAATAATTTATATGCGGTCATGCGAGAGTCCTCTTCAAAAACCAGATGCACCCCATAGATTCTGCTTCCAAGCACTCCCACTCAGCATTTTCTGCTGCTATATCCGTGTCGATTTGGTCTTTATTCGCAAAATAGTAGGCTAATGCCCCATGAATTTGTGCTAAAGTCAAGTGCGGTATTTCATCAATGATTTGTTGTGGAGTCATCCCGGCATTAAAATCAATAGCAATGTTTTCTACTGTAATTCTAGTTCCTGCAATTCGCGGGTGGCCGCCGCAAGTTCCCGGCGTGCACATAATTAGCGTTCCAATATCAACGGCAGTTGTCATATTTACCTCGATTGAGTTAAGTTTAATTTATTGTAATGCAGCTTCATTTCTACCCGATCGCACTTTCGCAACATTAACCAATGCCCTTAGCACCTTTGTTTCCTGTCGTTCATCCCATTCTCAAATCGGCTTTTCCCAAATGTCTGTGGACGGGAGATATCAACAGCCGAGAAATTGCCCTAACATTTGACGACGGGCCGCACCGGCTGCACACACCTCAATTGCTAAAAGTTTTAGATAAATACGACATCAAAGCGAGTTTTTTCTGGCTGGGTTTTTGCGTGGACAGGCATCCAGAAACGGCTAAAGAAGTATACGATCGCGGACACTGGATCGGCCTCCACGGCTACCAGCACGTATCGTTTGCCAAACTCAAAACTCACGAACTCAAACTAAGTTTAGCAGACACGCAAAAAGCAATTAGCAAAGCTTGCGATTTAGACCCAAAATTAATCCGCGACGTGCGGCCGCCAAACGGCATTTTTACGCCGCGAACATTAGAGTTATTGCAACAGTGGGAATATCGCCCGGTAATGTGGAGTGTTGTCCCGGAAGATTGGGTGCGGCCGGGGGTGATGAAAGTTACGAGTCGCGTCGTGCAGCAAACAGAAAATGGTTCAATAATTGTACTGCACGACGGTTATTGCGGCGGCGAAGATGTGGCGACTTCTGCTGATAAAATTATTCCATTGCTGTTGTATAAAGGTTACAAGTTTGTAACAATCGATCGCCTTTGGCAACAAATTTCTGCCTGATGGCGTCAGTGCGATCGCTCCTGGAAACTCAAAAATCTGGTTTTAAACGGATATTAAGGGTTTCAGCAAGTATTGCGATCGAAAAACCCGGTTTATGTTCAAAAGTTCAATTTAGGAAAGAGGACGCGAAGATGGCACTAAAAGCAGACACTTTTTATAACCCGCCGCGCTTGGTAGGAGACGACACATCGAAAAATGTTACGCTTTTCGTGGGACAACTTGTTAATTTTTCTGGGGGAGGCTGGTTGTTGGGCGGAGAGGATACTGTAACGGGTTCCTCAGATGCAGAATTGATTCTAGGGAATGCTGGTGACGATCACATTTTTGGCAATGATGGCAACGATTCACTTTATGGCGGCAAAGGCGAGGATTTGCTGGTAGGAGAAAATGGCAACGACTTACTCAAAGGCGAAGTAGGCAACGATTCTCTCATCGGTTTGACAGGCGACGACATTTTGCGGGGAGGAAAAGGTAATGATGCACTGTTTGGCGGCTTCGGCAACGATACTCTCAACGGCGATATTGGTGTAGATACTCTCACCGGAGACGAAGGCAATGACGTATTTGTACTCACAAATAAACTCGGCGGTTCTACAGTTGCTCTAGCAGATACTATTACTGATTTTGACAAGGGCGAGGATAAAATTGCCTTAGCAGAAGGGCTTCAGTTTGAAAATCTCAGAATTTTGCCCGACTCTCAAAATCCAAACGATACTGTAATTCAGCAAAATACAGGGGAGTTTTTGGCAGTTTTAAAAGATGTTAGCAGCAGCACTTTAGCTCGATCGGACTTTATTGTTCCCGGCACGTTAGCCTTTAGCACCAATGATTTCATCACCAATGAAAGCAGTGTTTCCAAAACTGTCACCGTGACTCGCACAGACGGCAGTGACGCTGCTGTCAGCGCTACAGTAACGCTGGATTATCCCAATCCATTTGTTGGGGCCAGCCTGCGGCCATCAAACTTAAATGCTGCCTTTTTTCCAGTCAAGTTAGGTACAGTCAATTTTGCCGCTGGAGACACTACACCTAAAACTGTTAATATTCCTTTAGTCGATGATGAAATTCGTCATTATCCTCGATCGGCTTTGCTGACATTGACCGAACCTACGGGCATCACCAATATTAGCACGCAGAATACAGCTACATTAAAAGTTCTAGACGATAGTAACCCACCCTCTCCGATTGAAACCTTCACTTTCGTCAATGCGATCGCAGCCGACGGCGATCGACTGCTCTTCGGAGGCATCGCCCCTTTTGTAAAATCTGCAGGATCTGCTAGCTTGTTGGATACCAATACGGGGAAATACGTGCAGTCTTTTTTTCCGCCGGGGCCGGGATATCCTGTTGTTGTATTTGGCACTCAAGTCGCTCTAGCTAACAACAAAGCCCTGATTGCATCTGACTACAACCAATCATATCTGTTTGATACGAATACAGGTGGCTTACTCCAAAGCTTCAGCACTGACAATACCAAACTTTCTAACTTGGACGCTGCTAGAAAAGTCGCCTTTGTTGGTAACAACGTTCTGATTTCTCCCCCTCCAGACTTACCTTTCAGTTATCAAGAAGTGGCTCCTGCATACGTGTTTGACTCCAATACAGGCGCGCTACTCCAAAGTTTTTTCAGTCCCATCCCGAGAAATCTTTTTCCGATCGAATATGCAAGTGCTGTCGGAAACAAAGTTGCGATCGCAGGCTTAACAGACAAACCGTCCATTAATGCAGCAGTTTATCTGTTCGATAGCATCACCGGTCAACTTCTCCAGACTTTACCAAGCCCAGATCCTGGAGACGGCAGCTTTACTTTCGGCAAGGCGATCGCAGCAGTTGGTAATGATGTTCTCATCGGAGCGCCATTTGCCGATAGCGGTAGGGGTGCAGCGTACCTGTTTGACGGCAATACAGGCTCATTGATCCGAAAATTTTCCAACCCAAACCAACCCGATTTCAACTTATACACAAACGATGGTTTCGGAGGTAGTTTGGCAGTTACAGACAGTGAGATTCTGATTGGAGCCAGCTCTTACGAGTCTCAAGGCGCTGTATATCGCTTTAACAGTACAACAGGGAACTTGATAGAGACTTATTTGGGTACAGTTCCACCAGGAGCAACTTTATCCTTTCCGCCTACAACAGTTCTAAGAGTTAGTTCCTTTGGGGATAACATCGCGATCGCAGGTGACAAAGTTGCTATCACCTATATTATTCCACGCTTCCGTGTATCAGGCGCTACTGCTGCTTTGTTTTAGCAGAGATAGTCAGAAACGAGGGTTTTTTACAATAGGAATTACGCATTCCCACCAAAGAAACCGGGTTTTTCACCTAATTTGAGGGCTACAGCCAAAGATTTTCGTAAAAAAAGCCGGTTTCTTTAATATGAGTGCATAAGTGCTGTAGGTTTTGGTATATTTGCGAATTATGAGGAGGCTGTGGTATGGTTCGATCGCACAAACGTCAAGCTGTCATCGCTTTAGTGGTAGCCTTGGGAATAATCATCGGCAATTTAGTATTTCCAGGGCTGAATGTAGCGCCAGCATTGGCAGAAGCCAAATTTAAAGATGTTAAAGACCATTGGGCTCAAGCCTGCATAGAAGAATTAGCCGAGAAAAAAATCATCAGCGGCTATTACGAAGACGGCACTTTTCGCCCGAACCGCCCCGTCAGCCGCGCTGAGTTTGCAGCGATGCTGCGGAGGGCTTTTCCTGATGCCAAAACCGTCCGGAATCCGATCGACTTTGCAGATATTCCCACGAATTACTGGGGTTATAAAGCAATTCGAGAAGCATATCAAACGGGTTTTATGTCCGGTTCCAGTGGTAGTATTTTTAACGCGACTTTGAACATTCCCCGCTGGCAGGTTTTGGTCGCCTTAAGCAGCGGCTTGAAATATACGCCTGCTGGTTCAGCGCCTGAGATTTTGAATGCGACTTTTGAAGATGCGCGAGACATTCCCGAATTGGCGAGAAATGCGATCGCCGCCGCCGCCGAAAAACAACTTGTGGTCAACTATCCCGCCGTCAAACAGCTAGAACCGACACGCAATGCAACGCGCGCCGAAGTAGCAACTTTTCTGTGTCAGGCGATCGCCAAACCCGGCAAAACAGCCTTAGTTCCCTCGCAATACATCGCGCAAGTTCCGCCGAATATCGGCCCGCCGAGAACCACAGAAATCTCGGAGTTTGGGAAAGTTAGGGCAGAAGTGTCTTTTGTCAAAGAAGCAGAAAATGCTAAAAATATCCGCATCAAAATTATCCGTGACGGTAAAACGTTACTAGAAGAACCAGTGCTGATTCCCACTCGTTCTCTAGCAGACAATCCCGACAAAAAAGCCAGCGACGAAGTATCCGAAGGGCGTTTGTTATCCGTGCGAATCCGCGATTTGGACGGCGACAAGGAACCGGAAGTGCTGGCAGATTTAGTCTCAATTAAAAGCGGCGTCCGCTGCTGCAATTATTCGTTTATTTACCGCTACGACTCAGCCGCGAAGAAATACACTCACATCAAGCATTTTTGGGGCAATGTGAGTTACGAAATTGTCGATTTTGGCAAAAATGATATCCCGGAGTTCAAGAGTCTGGACGGGCGATTTGCTGAGGCTTTTACCAATTATGCGGATTCTCGCTTACCGCTGCAAATTTGGCAGTACCGGCCAGGTAAAATGGAAGATGTTACGAAGCAATATCCGGTGGAAGTATACACCAATGGTGCTGAGTTGTGGCTGGAATCTCGGAAGCGATCGAGCGAAGATGCAGAGGTAAAAGGCGTGTTGGCGGCCTTCATGGCGAGCAAGTATGTCGCGGGCCAGGAGGCAGAAGGTTGGCGGTTGTTGGAGGGAGTTTATCAAGGGCGCGATCGCACTCAATTCTTTGGGAAGTTGCGCGAGTTTTTGGTGAGCACTGGTTATGCGAGTAAGTAGGTTTGGATTTTTTTAACCGCAGATGAACGCGGACAAGCGCGGATAAGATGTAGGGTGCGCTAGGCGCACCTTAACTGGTTAATTATCTCAATCATGGATGCAAATGACACTCTCATGGTGGCTAATTTTTAGGTACGTAGTTGCGCTTCAGCGCTCTTATATATATAAGACAAGAGCGCTGAAGCGCAACTACGTACCTTATATTTAATATGACAGTTGCATCTAGGACTTTATTTATTTTGCTTACCATTCAAAGTCTCTCTGCACATATTCGGCTAATTCTCGATTGTGCGGCTGAAAATATTCGTGCAGTCGCTGACAGACAACATCATTCGCCGGCTGATAATTACCACCGTTATATTGTTTGTAGTCGCGGAGTTGATAATCTGGTAAATCTAAAAAATTAAAGACTTGGCTGAGTGTCGCAGCCGGATTCGCATAAAATTCTTCACTCTGCAATATTAAAAACTGTTCCCTGGGAAAAAGATTCATCCACTGTTTGAGACTGCAAACATAAAGACTCTTATAAATATAATGACAATCTTTCCAATAACTTTTATCTGCTAAACTTGTTTCGGTAGCGTCTGCGAGTAATTGTAACTCGGCATCGATCGCCTTTTCAAACGTCCTGGATTCCGTTCCGCGCCTCACCAGCATTTGATAGTGCGACAAAGCGCGATCGACTGGATTTCGCAAAATCACAATCAGCTTAACTTTTGGCAAACATCCGTGCAATCTTGACGCAGCTAGCGGGTGAGTCAGATAAGTCGGAGTTGCTTCTCCTGTCAAAAAATGATGCGCGTCTATTGGCGGCGGAAAGTGCGCTTGATACCAAGCTAATCCTTTGTTGAAATGTTCTGAGAAGAAACAGATTTCTTTATTGGCAGCAGGTAAAATCTGCGGGTGCGAAGTGATATATTTGTAGAGAGAAGTTGTGCCGCACCTCGGAGAACCGATGATGATGAAATCGGGTTCGCGCAATTGGGTTGAATTCCATTTTACTTGCGACAGTTCCGGGCGAGATGCTACAGTTTGCAAGCGGACTGCGGTTTGGAAAAGGGCGATCGACTCCTGGATTTTTCCCTGCTTGCTCAGCGCCACAGCCAAGTTAATGTAGGCTAAGGGAAAATTTGGCAAAATCTCGATAACTTCGCGGTACAGAGCCACCAAACCGTCAATGAGAGGAGAATCTTTGGGGAGGGGCGCGTACATTAACGGGAAGTAAGCGGCGGTAAAGTTTGGTTGCAGGAGAATGGCTTTTTGGTGACAGGCGACGGCTGCGGCAATTTGGCCGTTTTGTTGCAGGGCTTTTCCTAAATCGTAGTAAGCTGAGGGCGAATTGGGATTTTGGACGATCGCATTTTCGTAAAGCGCGATCGACTGTTGCAATTTCCCCTCTTCCTTTAGTGAATCTGCCACAGAACTGTCATCAAAGTTCATACTGGAATCCTGTAATAACCGCGCATCATCACCTTAATATCCAAATGCTTCATATCTGCCGTAGAAGCATCGTGAATCATATTTTCAGTCGGTGCAATATAAGCCTCACCCGGTGCAATTCTCAGCTTCACCACCGGATATTCTGGGTAGCGCTGCATAAACTGATAAGTTAACTGTCGCGTCCAAGGTTTCCCAATATCAGCACCAGAACATCCCAGCATTTGAAAAATGTCCATCTCCGTCAAATTCACAAACAAAAAATAACGGCTGTCCCGCCCTAAATTCACACAAATCCGATTAGTAGCCTCCTGCTTTTTATCCAGCGGCAGATTGTCCCAACTATCAGTATGCAAACCGTTGCGACAACCGCGTTTGTTATCAATTGTCGCCGTACTCAATCCCGGCTGTCGGCCTCCCATACCGCTGATAACTGGCGACGAATCCGACAGACAAAAAGGCTTAAAATAGTCAATTAGTCGATCGAGTATCTGTCCGCATTTTTTCTGAGACTTAAACTCAGCCACCTGTAGGGGAGTGGTTAGCGAAGCGATAGCAGCATCAGCCAACAAAGCCAAAACATCCGCAGGTAAACGCACAATTCCGACACCCGCATAGTGGGGCGGCGGTTCGTCTGTCCAAAGCAGTGCCGACTCTGCGGGCGTCGGTTCCCTCCAAGGTTCTTTGGGCATAAAAGCACCTTCACAATACTGAAGGCTATCGGGCGAAGTGTCAACAGCTAGCTGCGTACCCGAACTCAGCCACACTCGGGGAATTGTGCACTCTTTTGTAGTTTCTAACTCCAGATTTTGACAGCGATAAATTACTATACTTTGACGGAGATTGCACATTATTTAATATTGCTCAATCGCACTTACTAAAAACCTGTTTGCAGCATCGGACTTTAGTCATATATTCCCTATTTGAAGTTCGTAGTAAGGACTTTAGTCCTATCTTCTAAGTTTCAGGTTCGTAGTAAGGACGGGAGCATCTCACTTTTGCAAAAAAGCAATTTCTTTACAGTGCGAGCGTCCCCGCTCGCGATCTATACTCGCGAGCGGGGACGCTCGCACTGTAAAATCAAAACATCAAAACTGAGATGCTCCCGTAAGGACTTTAGTCCTATCTTCTAAGTTTGTAAAGCAAGGACTGAAGTCCTGACTGCGAACTTTTTAAAGTTGGGAAATCTTGCTTAATGAGTGCAATGCGTGCAGTGAGTGCAGTGAGAACACATCGCCCCAACCTCAAACCCTTCAGCATTCGGGAACTGCCAGAGAGTTTGTGTTAAAGTTGTGCGATCGACATTCTGGCGAGGAACCGAAGAAAAAGTCAAGACGCGGGCTTCATCGTCTGTGCTTTCCACCAAAATTTCGCCCTCAGCAACCTTAATTGCATCTCGGTGCAAAATGCTGATCCCGAACATTCCAGTCATTCCCAATTCTGACAGTTTACCCGCAATTTCATTCAGAAATTCCGAGTTATTGACAACAGCTTCTGACCGTTCAACTGCTGCCAAAACAGCTTCAGTAACGCGGACAAATTCTAAGGGAAACCAAACCCATTCGCCTGATGCTTGATTTTGTTCCACCTTCCACATATAAGGAATAGCATCGCCGTATTCTGCGGTTGGCTTAACATAAGCATTGTTGCCATCAAACTCTTCAACCAACCTCTCGTTATCCGAGAGGTCAAAGTGTTTGTGAAGCAAGCAGATACCAACCTGTTTTTGCAAGCCGTGACTGCGGATGATAGCACCGAGTTCGGTCATGTTGTCTTGGGCTTGTTCCAGCAGGTCTCTTGCCGTGAAAAAATGCTCTAAACTATCGAAAACATCTGGCTTGTAAGATGTCAGCATACAGGTTTAGGTTCCTTCTAAATATTCACTAAGTAGACGATATTTAACTTTTGCTCAAATGTCAACTAATTGCTCGCTATTCGCAGATTAATCTTTCTTATGCGTGAATATACCGGGATTTTATGAAAAATACCAAAACCTGTTGCTGTTTTAGAGCCTAAGCTAAAATAAATATAAAATATCAGATCTAAAATCACTTAAAATGGTATATTCACCTGCTCCTTGGCACCTGCAAGGTTATGCTGTTCAGACTTTGCAATTGGTAGATGTAGCACGAGTGCGCCCCTTGGTTCCCTCTGAGTTAGAAATTGTCTGTTTATTGCCAGGAAAAACGCTAGGTGGCATTTATATATCCTCCTACGGGCTGGGTTCCGTGATGGAGTACAATGAGTTAATTGTAGTTAGCGCGATCGCCAGTTATGCAGGAAAATGGGGCGCTTGGATTTCGCACATCTACGTAGACAACCCTAACTCAGTAGCTGGCGGGCGCGAAATTTGGGGACTTCCTAAAGAATTAGCTCAGTTTAGTTGGGAAGGCAGCGATTCAGTAAAAGCATCACCGCTAGGCTACCGCGTCACAGTTAGCCAAGGAAATCTGCAACTGTGCAGTCTCAATTACAGCAAACAAAGTTTTGGATTTCCCCTACCTTTGAGCGGAAATATTTTTAGCGCCGATCGCACAAATTTGCTAATGTTTAAAGGAGAGTTCCAGTCTCGCATCGGCTTTATCAAAGGCGAAGTAGAAATCTCTGAAGAGAGTCATTTTGCCAATCTAAATTTAGGTCAGCCATTGCTCGCAGTTGGCTGCGAAGAGATGCATTTAATTGCAGGTGCGCCGAAACTTGTAGGGAACATAGCTGCTGAATTCACTTATTAGCTGGAATCGGTAGGTGGGCAATATAAATATATAGCGGCTATCAGAAAGATGAGGTACGTTGTTGGGCTTTAGCCCTCTTTGTCTGGGAGGTTATGTAAGCTGTCAGTCATACCTCATCTTTCTGAGAACCGCTATATAGCCTTTCTTAAAAAGATGAGGTACGTAGTTGGGCTTGGGCCCTCTTCGTTTAGTGGTTATATAAGCTGTCAGTCATACCTCATCTTTCTGAGAACCGCTATATATCTTTTGCAAAATTCCTTTTAATCAAATTTTGGAACGGGCAAGATGCCCGTTCCACAAAAAGAATTTTTTCTGTGGAACGGGCAGAAGAGCCCGTTCCTAGCTATTTTTGCAAAAGGTTTAATGCCCACCTTACTTTACTCAAATTAAATGCCAGCGCCCGGAGCGACTTGGGCACCCATTTCTAAAACTGTACCGCGCAGGAAATCAATTTGCTCTTGAAAGTCCATGCCTTGAATCTTTCCTAATAAAGCTTGTCCAGCTTCGGGAAGTTGATAGTTAGGAGGCACGGGAATAATAGTTCCTTCATCCATTACCACCTTCTAAAGTAGGGTTCGTAGTGAGGACTTCAGTCCTTCTTAATTTTTGCGGACTAAAGTCCTCACTACCAACTTTCTACAGTAAGGTTTGTAGTGAGGACTTCAGTCCTTATTAATTTTTGCGGACTAAAGTCCTCACTACGAACCTTTTTTTACGTAGGAACCGAGATAATAGGATTTCAAAGAAAATAGGCTGGAACACAGCCAGCCTAGAATCAGGAGAACTTTAATGGAAACTTGTGGAAATTCTAGCTAAACAAACCCGAAATACCGCCGACTGCTATTGCTCCAGCCAATGCCGAAACCACCACAGAAGTTAGAGCCGTACCGAACAACCACCAAGCAGCAGTTGCGGCGGCTTCCCGCGCATCTTCTGCTTGCTGTTTGGTCTTGTTCTTGATCTCTTTAATCCGTTTTTTGGCTTCAGTTTGCAGGCGTTCGGCGCGCAATATAACGCTGTCCCGGGCTCCTTCCATTTGGTCAACAATTCGGTGAGCGTCTGTCTCGGAAATATCGGAACGAGAACTCAGTAGCGCTACTAAAGTACCGCGATCGAATTCACCCAAACGCTGTTTAATCGCGTCAAATCCGGCCTGCGGATCGTCAAATACTTTGCGGAAGTCCCGCTTGATTCCTTCGTAATTGAGCTCCGGCCGATCGAGCGAATTGAGGTAATCCCGGATTTTTGAGAAAATACCGTCAATTGTTGACTGGAACTTGTCTTGTACCATTTGAATTTGTTCGACAAACTCGTTGCGGACAGATTCAATACGATCGGCAATTTGGTTCGCTTCCTCTTCGGAAATGTCTTCCCGCTGGGACAGCAAGGCTACCAAAGTACCGCGGTCAAAGTGCTTCAGCCGATCGCCCAAACTTTGCATCCCCGCTCCGGGTTCGTTAAACAGCAACTGCAAATCTCGCTTGATACCGTCAGGATTGAGCTCTTCCTTGTCCGTATTCCGCAAGTAATTTTCCAAACTTCCTTGGAAATCCTTGACAGTTTTTTGAGCGCGAGATGCCAAGCGGCGGGGCGATTTCACGATGCTGCGAATCGAATCTTGCACGCGATCGATCGTCCGATTGATTTGTTCTTCGCTCAAATCTTCGCGCTGCGAAAGCAACTTGACCAAGGTTTCGCGATCGACCTGAGACAGTCTTTCCCGCAGCGCCAAGGCACCTTCTTTCGGATTTTCAAACAATTTGGTCAAATCCCGATTGATGCCTTCAGGATCGAGTTCTTCCAGGTTAGTATGGCGCAGGTACTCGCCAATTTGGGCAGTAACTTCCTCGTACTGCTGCTTAGCTTTGTCTGCAACTATTTGCGGCGCGTGGATAATGTTGTCGCGCACGGATTCGATTTTGTCGATCGCCCCATTTACCTGTTCTTCGCTGAGATCTTGGCGCTGCGACAGCAGTTGCACCAGAGTATCGCGATCGAATTGAGACAAGCGTTCTCTCAGCGCTTTCAAACCAGCTTGCGGGTCGCTTAACAGCGTTTGAAACTCGCGCTCGATCGCTTCAGGATTGAGTTCTTCCTTATTAGTATTGCGGAGATACTCTTCTACCTTTTGGCGCACTTCTTGCGCTTTCGATTTCGCTTGCTCTTGCAATTCTTGTGCTTTGGAAATTACGCGATCGCGCGAACTTTCGAGCCGCCCGATTAACTGATCCGCTTCCTCGGGGCTAAAATCTTCCCGCTGGCCGAGCAATTGTACCAGAGTATCGCGATCGAAGTGTGACAGGCGATCGCGCAAAGCCTCAAAACCAGCATCGCGATCTTCCAACAGCGCTTGGAAGTCCTTCTCGATACCTTCAGGATTCAATTCTTCCTTGCCAGTCGATCGCAAATAATTCTCAATCCGACTACGCAAATCTTGAGACTGTTCCTCACCAGCAGCACCTTGCACAATTTCCAGAACTTCTTGGCGCACGCTTTCAAGCTGTTCAGAAATTTCCGCAGCCTGTTCCGGACTGAAGCCCTCACGGCGCCTCAGAATGCCTGCAAAATACTCAGGATTTAACATCTCTAACTGGCCCAAAACAGCTCCCGGAGAAGCTTCGGCATCGTAAATAACATCCCTAAATTCCTGCTTGATAGTTTCTCGGTTGAGATGCCAAGGTTGAGCATTTAGCAAGTAATTTTCCACATCAGCCTTCGCTGTATTGAAAGGCAGCGCAGGCACTTTGTCGCCCACCTTAGAAGCCAAAGATTTAGCTTGTTCCTTGCCTTTTTCAGTCAATTGCTGCAACTGACCAGAGATTTTTTCCACATCCAAATCCGACAAATCCGTCCGCGACAAAACAGTGCCGACAAGAGCTTCCACACCCAACAGCATCGCGCGCTTCATGCCGCTGCTGGATTCTGATTTGTTTTCCCGAGTTTCCAGAATTTGAGATAGCTTGGCATTGAGTTCATCAGACTTCAGCAAATCTGGAGCCGCAAACTTGAGAAAATCAACCAACTCTAAATTCGGGTCTTTCTTATCTTGCTGCTTGCCGAAAGTTTGCTTCCAAACACCTTCGAGTTGGTCGGCAACTTGATTGATTTCTTCCTTAGAAAAATCGCTGCGGCTGCTAATTAAATCCACAAAAGTCTGGCGGTTAACATTCTTCAGAACATCGCTTCCCGCCAGAGATTTGATATCAGTATCGCCCAGCAACTTTTCAAATTGACCGCGAATTTCCTTAACATCCAGCTTCGGTAACTGCAAAGAACCGACATAATCTTGGATGGTTTCGCGAATGCTATCCGGGTCTACAGCCGAGCCCAACTCGCGGCGGACAGCAGCCACAGACGCCTCTACAGTGTTTACCATTTGGTCGCTAGCCATCTTGCCGCCGATCGCGGAACCAGCAGTACCCATGACACCTTGAATGCCGGAAAAAGCAGTTTTAATCAAGGAACCAATCATCGAACCGACGGCGCTAGAACCGAGCCATACCAGCGTTAAAAAGTACGCCGACCAAATGACCACACCAATAATTGCCGCTCCATCTACCGAGGCAATTGAAGTTAGTTTGACCGCCAGAAAACAAGCTAAGAATAAAGCTAGGTTAACTGTGACTAAAATCCAACCGCCGACCAAGCCTTCGATCTTGCGAACTTTAGTGCCCAAACTTTCGGACTCATCATCGTCATCGTCGGGTAAAGCCTCATCCCAGTTGGAGATTTTGGCGGCGATCGAGAAATTTGTTAACAGGAATTGGAAGCCAAAAGCCATGATGACTCCGGCGATTAATGCCACAAAAAACTGAGGGCTCAGAAACATCAGCCCTCCGAGATCGGGGTGGTCAAACGGGACATCTATTTCTATTGGCATTTGACCAATATTGAATTTGGGACTGTACAGCGACATTAATAACTCGCTTTCAAACATAAATTACCTCCTAAAGTTTGATGCCGAATTAGGCATATTGAAATCTGCCCCTAACTTTTAAGTAGGGGATTTGCAACTTTTTAGATGGTGGTTTGTTTCGTCAGGCTTTATCTTAAGGAAGCCTTGATTCGTGCAATCCGGATGAGTAGTAAATCAGTTCTCTAGTTATGTCATCCTTACTGCTGATTATGGCTCTTGAAGCTGAAGAATAAATCCCTCTAAAGTCAGAAATGGTTTTTTTTGTGAGTGATATGTTTGTAGGGGCGAAGCATGACCGCAGTGAATATAAGATTATAACTAATAACTTATATGCGGTCATGCTTCGCCCTCTTCAAAAACCAGATGCACCCGGCAAGTTTGAAGCGGGGGCGATCTATAGTAGTAAGGTACGATGCGGCGCACCCTACATATCGTAGAGTGCGCTAGAGAGTTAGGATTCCGTTTGATTTTTCCGGGAGAAAACGAGCTAGTAATTCCGGGCGATCGAGCTGCATACTCAGTCGTATGATCTCGATGGGTTCTAGTTGAATCAAAGGCTCAATTATTGGGGCTAATTCTTCATCGATTTCGCCAAATCTTACTTGTAATATACTCTCAAGAGTCTCGCGTTTACCTTGCTGAATACCTTGCTGAATACCTTGCTGAATACCTTGCTGAGTTGCTTCTTCAAGCCGTTGTAAATAAAGGGGTAATAGTTCCATAATTAACTCCGCATTTTCTCGATGATAAATAATAAAATGATATTTAGCGCACCCTACAGATTGTAAAGTGCGCTGCTGAGTCAGGATTCCGGTTGATTTTTTTGTTCAAAACGAGCTAGTAATTCAGAGCGATCGAGCTGCCTAATTAGTCGCGTGCGATCGAGAGGTTCTAGCTCAATCAAAGGCTCGATTATTTGGGCTAATGGTTCATCAATTTCGCCAAATTTAACTTGTAGCATACTCTCAACTATCAGGCGTTGACTGCGCTGGAGACCTTCTTGGATACCTCGCTGAAGACCTTCTTGGAGACCTTCTTGGATACCTTGCTGAATACCTTGCTGAATACCTTGCTGAGTTGCTTCTTCAAGCCGTTTTAAATAGAGCGGTGACAGTTCCATAATTAACTCCCGATCTTCTCGATCTATGTCTTGGCGGACTTCTCATATCGTTCGCAAGTTGTACAACAATTCTAACGCGTTCAACCGAAACAAATTATCAGACGGTAATTCTCTCAATTCGGCAATAGCTTGCTTTTGCACGTTTCCCTTCCCCAAAACCCTCAGCCACAGCGTTTCGGGAGTGCGGGGGAGTTGGTGAATAGCAATGATTGCTGCTTTCAGAGACACATTCAAAAAATAAACTCCACTTACCCAATTTTCAGGTTCAGAAGTCGCCCCAAATCCAGCTAGCATCGCATCGGAAACAGTCGGCGACAGTATCCAGAGTTGCGGCAAATCAGCCTCTGCAATCCGGGTATTATCTCTAGTGGCGACTCGTTCATATTCGGCATGGACATCAAAGAGTTTACCCAGACAACTGCGAATTTCTCCGGTTTGCACAGGACTGCGGAATGGTTCAATTACAGCGGGTTTTGCTGCAATTTGACCCAGAATGCCGAGGGCTGTGGGTTCTACATCCGGTTCCGCTTTTGGGGCAAAAAAAACGTCAATCTGCCTCACTTCTCCAGCAATGTCATGGCTGGTTGCGACATTACCGAGAGGGGTTAATAGTTCTTTGAGATATTGTTTTGCGAATTGATCGTGAATGAATCTGGTTATGAGAATTATCAGCTATAAACTGTTTAAAAACCTCACGGGCAACTATCAACTAAGAGAGGGTTCTCACGGGGGCACTGCCCCTACCTGTCAACGGGAGCATCTGTGTTTTGCATTTATAGTGCGAGCGTCCCCGCTCGCGTATTGTACAGTACGCGAGCGGGGACGCTCGCACTATGAATAATAAAAAAATGCTTTTTACAAAACTGAGATGCTCCCCCTGTCAACTATCAACTGTCAACCGTCAACTGTCAACTGTCAACTATCAACCGTCAACTGTTTGCAGCATTTCCCCTCACAGTTGCGCCGGCTGCGAATACAGCCGTACTCCTCAAAACGTTCGCTGTGTTTGCGAACAGTAGGATAGGCTACCAGATGTAAAGGAATTCCGATTAATTTGTACAGCAATCGACCAGCAGCATGAAGAATATCCCAAATTTCGCTTAAGTTAGGTTCTCGCACAAATTCTCCAATTTCATCTTGTAATGCAATCCACTGAGATAGGAGAGTAGGATGGTGACAATTATCAAATGCTGCCATACCTTTTTGATAATTTTTCCAAAGTTTATTCATAGATTTCATCAAATCAGGCTGAGTTCTGATAATATCAGAAGTTAATCTGAGATGACAATTATCCGGTATTTTAAGGAAATCAGCCAATGCGACTCTCTCAAATGCTTTTCGTCACCCTGCGGGAAGACCCCGCAGAAGCAGAAATCCCCAGCCACAAACTATTACTCCGTGCTGGATACATCCGACGCATCGGTAGCGGTATTTACGCTTATCTCCCTTTGATGTGGCGAGTTCTTAAAAAAGTATCCCAAATTGTGCGCGAAGAAATGGACGCTACCGGCGCTCAAGAATGTCTCCTCCCGCAACTGCAACCGGCCGATTTGTGGCGGGAATCCGGCCGCTGGGATACCTACACTCAAGCTGAAGGTATTATGTTTGCTATGAAGGATAGGCAGCAGCGAGAAGTTGGACTGGGCCCGACTCACGAAGAGGTAATTACTACAATTGCTAAGGATATGATTCGTTCTTATCGGCAATTACCCGTACATCTCTATCAAATTCAAACTAAGTTTCGTGATGAAATTCGCCCGCGTTTTGGGTTGATGCGTGGCCGCGAATTTATTATGAAAGATGGCTATTCTTTTCACACGAGTGAAGAAAGTTTGAAGAAAACTTATCAGGATATGGCTCAAGCTTACAGCAATATGCTGCGCCGATCGGGCTTGGAATTCCGAGCGGTAGATGCTGATTCTGGTGCGATTGGCGGCTCTGGTTCTCAAGAGTTTATGGTGCTGGCAGAAGCGGGTGAGGATGAAGTTCTATATACTGAAGATGGTCAGTATGCTGCTAATGTGGAGAAGGCTGTGTCGATGCCTGCTGATGCCCAAGCTTCGCCTTTTGCAAGTTTTGAAAAGCGGGAAACGCCGGGAACTGAAACAATTGCTAAACTTTGCAAGTTTTTGAAGTGTTCTCCGACGCAAGTTGTCAAAAATGTGCTTTATCAGGCTGTTTATGATAATGGCATGACTGTCTTGGTGTTGGTAAGCATTCGCGGTGACCAAGATGTGAATCAGGTAAAGTTGCTGAATGAATTGACAAAGTTAGCGGGAAATTATCAAGCTAAAACAATCCTATTTTTGACTGTTCCTGATGCGGAAGCTCAGCGGAAATGGGCGGCTAAATCTTTGCCTCTGGGTTATATGGCTCCGGATGTTGCTGATGATTATATCGCTGGAAGTAAGGAGGTAAATTCTAAGTTTTTGCGTTTGGTCGATCGCACTGCCGTCGATCTAACAAACTTTGTCACTGGTTCCAATGAGTCAGGATACCACGTGGTCGGCGCTAATTGGGGTAAAGAATTTCAGCTACCAGCAACGGTTGTGGGCGTCAGAACTGCTAAAAAGAGCGATCGGGCGGTGCACAATCCCGAACAAACTTTGCAAACCGCCAGAGGCATCGAAGTCGGCCACATCTTCCAATTAGGCACCAAATACTCGCAAGCGATGGGCGCCACCTACACCAGCGAACAAGGCGAAGAAATGCCCTTTATCATGGGCTGCTACGGCGTCGGCGTGTCGCGGCTGGCTCAATCTGCGGTAGAACAATCCTACGATAAAGACGGAATAATCTGGCCAGTGGCGATCGCGCCGTATCACGCCATCATTAGCATCCCCAATATTTCCGACGCCCAACAAGTAGAAGTCGCCGAAAAACTCTACAATGAACTCAACCAATCCGGAATTGAAACCTTACTAGATGACCGCGACGAACGAGCAGGAGTTAAATTCAAAGATGCAGATTTAATCGGCATTCCCTATCGCATTGTTCCGGGTCGTTCGGTGAAATTAGGGAAAGTTGAAGTTGTGGAAAGAGCAACTCACAAAGCCCATGAAATTCTGATTGAGGAAGTCAATTCTACTTTAAAACAGTGGATTGATGCTGCCATCAAATAAGTTTTTGTAACGGTAATACCAATTTAATGTGAAGTTGCATATATCTCGATCCCCTAAATTCCCCTGGTGGGAGGGGGGACTTTGACCGGAATCTTGTCCCCCCCTTAATTAAGGGGGGTTAGGGGGGATCGGATTCGGGAGTAGCCTCACAAAAAATTGGTATAAGGTGCTTGCTGCACCTACATTGAGGCTAGCAAGGTGCGCGCAGCGCACCCTACATAAACTTATATAAAACTTAAAACTCGACATGAATCTGAACCTAAATCAGTTTCTTCGATTCCCTCAATCCCGAATAGGGCGCTACTTAGCCCAAGTAACTCTCGTGGCGATCGCTTACGCCGTGGGGGCGAGGCTAGCATTTGCAATTCAAGGTGTCAATCCCTTTGCTTCCTCGGTGTGGCCGCCCGCAGGAATTGCACAAGCCGGACTTTTATTGTTTGGCCCAAAAGCCTGGCCTGCGATTGTTTTGGGTATATTTTTCCTCAATTTAGTTAACCCAAGCGAACAGATATTTGCAATTTGGGTGGGAGGCAACGTAGGAGCAGTTTTGCAAGCTGTTTTTGCAGCCACTGTGCTGCGCTGGCTGGGGTTTCGTCCGTCTCTAGAACGTTTGAAAGATGTAGTTAATTTAATTTTATTGGGCGGTTTAGTTTCTACTCAGATTAGTTGCACTATTGGCGCGTTTTCCATATATTTAGCTGGCAAAGTAGATTGGGCAGAATACTGGTCGCTCCGGTGGAATTGGTGGCTGGGAGATGCAATGGGAGTTTTAATTTTAACTCCTTTGATTTTAATATTTTTGCGTCCTAAGGCAACCGCCGATCGCTTAAAAAGACAAACCGAACTCCCTAAAAATTATTTAATTTGGCGGGGAGTATGGTTAATATTATTAATTGGGGTAAGCTGGCTTGTCTTTGAGTCAAAAAATGAAGCTTCTATTTCTCGCTATCCCCTGGAATATTTGCCGTTTCCTTTGATAATTTGGGCGTCGCTCCAATTCGGTCAGCGGGCCGCTGTCTTAGGATCGTTTCTTGTGTCAAGTATCGCAATTTTTGGCAGTTCTCACGGATCTGGGCCATTTATAGCTAAAGCCGAAAATATTAGTCAGGCTATCTTATTTTTACAAGCTTTTATGGCGGTAGTTACGATTACTTCGTTGTTATTAGCCGCGACGGTAGCCGAACGCGCGGAGGCAGAAAAATCTCTGCGAGTAAGCGAAATTAAATATCGAGAATTGGTGGAAAATGCTAACAGTATTATTGTCAAACTATCTCCCGACGGCACGATTACTTTTTTTAATGAGTTTGCAGAAATATTCTTTGGCTACAATCAGGAAGAAATCCTGGGGAAAAGTGCTGTGGGAACAATCATTCCCATGAGCGACATCGAAGGGAATAACTTAGAGTTGGTTTACAATCAGATTTTACAAAATCCCGATCGCTTTACTAGCTATGAAAATGAAAATATTCGGCGTAACGGATCTCGCGTTTGGGTGTCTTGGGCAAATAAGCCGCTGGTTGATGCAGCAGGAGAACTTTTGGGCATCCTCTGCATCGGGACAGATATCACCGATCGCCGAAAAGCTGAAATAGAGCTGCTTCATCTGAACGAAAAGCTGGAAATCCGAGTTGCAGAGCGGACAAATGCCCTGAAACAAAGCGAACTTCAGCTACAGAAACAGAAATCGGCATTAATTGATTTAGCCAAAAATAAAGCGCTGAATCAAGGCGACTTAACCAAAGCGCTTCAAGAAATCACTGAAACTGCTAGCCGTACTCTGGAAGTTGCGCGATCGAGTATCTGGTTGTACGATCGCCCTAAATCCAAGATGGAGTGCCTGGATTTGTTCGATCGCGCCCTCAACCAGCACTCAGAGGGTATGGAATTAGCAGAAGCAGACTATCCTGTCTATTTTCAAGCACTCCGAGAAGAGCGCGCAATTGCTGCCTTTGACGCCCAAAAAGATTTTAGAACTAGAGAATTTGTGGAAGCTTACCTAATTCCGTTAGGCATCACTTCCATGCTAGATACGCCGATTCAGATAGGCGGAGAAACAGCAGGAGTCCTCTGTTTGGAACACGTAGGAATGCCGCGTTATTGGACTATCGAAGAACAAAGTTTCGCTGTTTCTCTAACAGACTCTGTAACTTTTGCAGTGGAAGCGCGAGAACGCCAGCGCGCTGAAGCAGCCCTGCGACAAGCTGAGGCAAAATACCGCAGCATATTTGAAAATGCGATCGTCGGCATCTTTCAAACTACTCCAGATGGAGAATATCTTAGCGTTAACCCAGCTTTAATTCGCATTTATGGTTACAGTTCCTGTGAGGAAATGCTGGAAAAGTTAACTGATATCAACCGCCAGCTATATGTAGACCCGGAACGCCGCGCCGAAGTCATCCACTTAATGCGAACAAACGGCAAAGTATCGGATTTTGAATCTCAAGTTTACCGCCAAGATGGCAGTATAATTTGGATTTCCGAAAATGCTTATACTGTCTGCGACATACATGGAAATTTGCTTTATTACGAAGGTACTGTCGAAGATATCACAACTCGCAAAGAAGCTGAAGCAGCTTTGCGCTTAGAACAAGAAAAATCTGACCGTCTCCTCCTCAACGTTTTGCCGCAAGCGATCGCCGAAAGACTCAAACAAGACCAAAGCATCATCGCCGATACTTTTGCCGAAGTCACAGTATTGTTTGCAGATATAGTCGGTTTTACTCAAATTAGCTCCCAAATTTCTCCGCCGGAATTAGTTTCCTTGCTTAACGAGATTTTTTCGACATTCGATCGCCTAGCCCAAAAGCACGGATTGGAAAAAATTAAGACGATTGGCGACGCTTACATGGTAGTGGGAGGGCTTCCCATGCCCCGCAGCGATCACGCAGAGGCGATCGCCCAAATGGCCCTGGATATGCAGCAGGCAATTATTGACTTCAGCAATACCAACAATCAAGATTTCAGCATCAGAATCGGCATCAACAGCGGCCCGGTTGTCGCCGGAGTCATCGGCATCAAAAAATTTATCTACGATTTGTGGGGAGACACAGTTAACACCGCTTCCCGTATGGAATCTCACGGCTTACCCGGTCAAATTCAAGTTACATCTGCAACTTACGAGCGATTGCAGGACAAGTATTTATTAGAAAGTCGCGGCACCATTGAAGTCAAAGGCAAAGGCGAGATGAACACTTATTTTCTCACAGGAATCAAGTTATAAAATAAGGAAAATGAAAGAGGCAAAAAGGAAGAAGTAATAGTAGTTGTAGGGTGTGTCGCTAGTGAAAAAACCTCAATTTAAATCAATTTTTTGAGTAGCAACGCACCTGTGCTTAGCCCGTACAAACAAAGCCAACAATTCTATTTAAATAATTAAAAATCTCCTAATAGTTTTGACGGTTGGTATAGTTAGTTAAAAATATAAAAGTCACTATGAACCAAAACAAAAATCAATTTATGCGATTTATTCAATCTATAAATTGGCAATATTTAGGAAAAATAGCTGTCATTGCCTTTGCTTACGCTTTAGGAGCTAAAATAGCATCTTCAATCCCCGGCGTGAATAAATTAGCTACCTGCGTCTGGCCGCCCGCAGGAATTGCCCAAGCAGCAGTTTTATTATTTGGTCGGCGCCTTTGGCCGGGAATAGCTTTAGGCGTATTTTTTTACGAGACTCTCAACCTCAAAATATCCTTAATAAATGCAACAATTAGTGCTTTTTGCGGTTGTTTGCAAGCTTTATGTGCATTTACTTTGCTGCAACAGTTCAAGTTTCGCCCCTCACTGGATCGACTAATTGATGTAGTCAGTTTAATCTTTTGCGGTGCTGTAGTTGCCACTCAAATCAACTGCACTCTCGGCACGCTGCGGCTGTGTTTGACTGGTCTTATTGACTGGAGCGAATATTGGGAAATTCGGTGGAATTGGTATCTTGGAGACACCTTAGGAGTTTTGATTTTTACTCCTATGCTGCTAATCTTTTACCAAAAGATAGCGACACGCAATCAACAAAAAATTAAGATTAAAACACTTGTAAATATAATTTTATGCGCCATATGTTTGCTACTATTAATAATAGTCAGTTGGCTAGTATACACATCAAAAACTGATAGTAATCTATCCGGCTATCCCCTAGAATACTTGCCATTTCCGTTGGTGATTTGGGCAACCATTCAATTCGGTCAGCGCGGAGCTGTTTTAGCATATTTTATTGTATCCAGTATTGCCATTTGGGGAGGCTCTCAGGGATCTGGCCCGTTTATTACCAAAGCCATAAATATTAATCAAGCAATCTTATTTTTGCAGGCTTTCATGAGCGTAATTGTAATTACTTCGCTGCTGTTAGCTGCCACAGTAGCAGAACGCGCATCAGCAGAGGATTTGCTGCGGCAAAGCGAAGTTAAGTATCGGGAATTGGTCGAAAATGCTAACAGCATTATTTTAAAACTAGATACAGAAGGTAATATTACTTTTTTTAACGAGTTTGCACAGAATTTTTTTGGTTACAGAGAAGAAGAAATACTGGGAAAACACGCAGTTGGCACAATTCTACCCCAGACAGATACAGGGGGAAACGACCTGGCCGTGTTATTGAGCAATATTTTAAATAACCCGGAACAGTATACAACAAATGAAAATGAAAGTATGCGGCGCAGTGGATCTCGCGTTTGCGTATCCTGGGCAAATAAACCGCTGTTTGATGCGGCCGGAAAGTTCGCGGGGCTGCTGGCAATCGGTACGGATGTCACAGACCGCAGGCGGGCTGAAATTGCGCTTTGCAAGCTGAATGAAGAGTTAGAATCTAGAGTTGAAGAACGAACTAATGCTCTCAATGAAACTTTAAATGCACTGCGAGTTCAACAAGCACAGTCAGAACGGTTGTTGTTGAATATTTTGCCTGAAGAAATAGCAAATCGGTTGAAGCGGGGAGATAGCACGATCGCAGATACTTTTGCTGATGTTACTGTATTATTTGCGGACATCGTAGGTTTTACTCAATTGAGTGCGCGAGTTTCTCCAACAGAATTAGTTGCGTTGCTGAATGATATTTTTTCGACTTTTGACAACTTAGCAGAAAGGCACGGTTTGGAAAAAATTAAGACGATTGGCGATGCTTACATGGTAGTGGGAGGGCTGCCAATTACTCGCCCAGATCACGCAGAGGCGATCGCAGAAATGGCCCTGGATATGCAGCAGGCAATTATTGAATTCAGCAATACCCACAATCAAGATTTTAGTATCAGAATCGGGATCAATACCGGCCCGGTTGTCGCTGGAGTCATCGGTATTAAAAAATTTATTTACGATTTGTGGGGAGACACCGTTAACACCGCTTCCCGCATGGAATCTCACGGTTCGCCTGGGTGCATTCAGGTGACAGTGGCAACTTATCAGCAATTGCGAGAAAAGTATTTTTTTGAAAGCCGCGGTGCGATCGAAGTTAAAGGTAAGGGGAGGATGACTACTTATTTACTGAAATGCCGAAAATTCCTCTAATCCAGGTTTTTCTCTAAAAGTTAAAATTTCCTGGACGCATCAATGCCCAAGAAACCGGGTTTTTTATCTAAATTTAAGGTTATGATGCAGTGTTTATCTAAAAAAACCCGGTTTCTGCCTCAACTTTTTCAGTATATAAAAGTAAGGGCGATCGCACTTTTAATGTATACGATCGCCCTTTGCTCAACTAACAAGATTATTTAAAGCTTGTAAAGATTAATTCCAGCTTCCTTAGCCATAATTTCCAAACCCTTGTGCTCCAAGGTTTTAATCGCCTTCGTAGAAAGGTGTAACTTGACCCAACGCTTCTCCTGCGGCCACCAAATCCGCTTCCACTGCAAATTAGCGCCTTGCAACTTGTGAGTGCGGTGGTGCGAGTGAGAAACCGCAAAACCGTTATTCGCCTTCTTACCCGTTAGCTGACATTTCCGTGACATATTGCCCTCCAGACTACTTGTTTTTGATGCAGCCTTTCATTATAGAGCAACTGCGGACTACCCCCCTAGCCCCCCTTGTTAAGGGGGGGACAAGAAAACCTCCGATCGCTCTCTCAGCAAGGGAAATCAACTTTTGCTTCCGCAGTTGGCTTGCGCTTGGGCTAAGGTATGTTGTTGGGCTTTAGCCCTCTTTCCTAATCTTATAAAGAGGGCTGAAGCCCAACAACGTACCTAGTTTGTATAAAACCACTCCCCCTTAGCAAGGGAGGGGGGTTAATTACATTGCACGTTCAGTCAATTTTGTCAAGACATGGTTCGATCGCTCGACAAACTCCTGCATCCCTTCAGCATCGAAACCCTTCTGGGCCATCAAAGCCAAGTCATAAACGTGGTGACAAATCATGCTGGCCAACTGCGCCGAGGGAGACTCGCCGCCGCCTTGAATAATCGCACCCTGACTCAAATTAGCCAGATTTTGAATCAGCGGGTGAGACGTATTCACCAGCAAAACGTGTTCATCGGGGAATTGCGCTGCTTGCTGCTGCAAAAGCGCCGTCATATCGCGCATCCGGCGCAAAGCTTCTGGTAACAGGACGATCGCAGGTGGCGCCGCCTCAGCAGAGTCAGACTTCAAAGCTTCTGTGCGGATGTTTACTTTTGGCTTGTTGAGAGCATTTTGGAACAGTTCTTTAACTTGTTCGCTGCGAGTTTTATTAGTCGCCGGATCGACAATTTCGGCTTCTTTTTCTTTGTCAATTAGCGTGTCGTCGATGTCGGAATCCACCCGCGAGAATTTAACATCTGAGTATTCGCGTTCCAAGAAACTGATAAAGTGCGTGTCAATGAAAGAATCCATAAACAGCACTTCTAAACCTTGGCTTTTGTGCAGGGCGACGTAAGTTGCTTGTGACGCAGGTTCTGTGCAGTAAAATACGCGGTTTTCGTGGCGTTTTTGATTGCGTTCCAAATACTCTTTCAGCGTCGTGTAAGGTTGCGTCGAAGTAGAACTGTCCGATTTTGGAGTAACATCTTGCCACAAATCTCCGTCCTCAGTTTGCACCTGCACTTCTGGCGTTGCAATTTCTGGTTTTTCTGCTGTTGGTTCGTAGGTGCTGCGGTAGATTAAGATATCTTCGACTTGTTTTTTGAACTTATCATCGTTGAGAGATCCAAACTTGACAAAAGTGCCGATATCTTGCCAGCAACGGATGTATTCATCGCGGTCGTCGCGGTAAAGTTCTTTCAGGCGATCGCCCACTTTCTTCGCAATATAATCAGCGATTCTTCTGACTGTGCGATTGCTTTGCAAAGAACTGCGAGAAACGTTCAGCGGAATATCGGTACTGTCAATGACTCCCCGCAGCGGCATCAAGAATTTTGGGATGATTTCTTCGCAGTGATCGCTGACAAAAACTTGGTTGCAAAATAGCTTGATATTACCTTGGGTAACATCGACATCCGGCCGCAGTTTGGGAAAGAAAAGAATGCCGTTGACAATGAAAGGATAATCTGTATTCAGGTGTACCCAAAGTAGCGGCTCGTCTTGGAACGGGTAAAGATAGCGGTACAATTCTAAGTAATCTTCTTTCTGCAAATTGCTGGCTGCTTCCCGCCAAATTGCCTTGTGCTTGTTGAGTTCCTCTCCCTCAAATTTGATCGGAACTGGCATGAAGTCGCAATAAGTTTTGATTAACTGCTTAATGCGAGTGGCTTCTACATATTCTAGTTCTTCGTCTTGGAGAGTAAGAGTAATCGTAGTACCGCGTTCTGTGCGGGCAGATTCTGATAGTTCAAAAGCGGGTGAACCGTCGCAATACCAGTGTACTGCTTGTGCGCCTTCTTGGTAAGAAAGGGTGTCTATGTCTACTTTCTGAGCTACCATGAAAGAAGAGTAGAAACCGAGTCCAAAGTGACCGATAATCGCGTCATCGCCACTGCCTTGATATTTTTGAATAAACTCTTCGGCGCTGGAGAATGCGACTTGATTGATGTATTTTTTTACTTCATCGGCTGTCATGCCGATGCCGTTGTCGGTAATTGAGAGTGTTTTGTTTTCTTTGTCGATCGCAATATTGATTTGTGGTTCGCCAATGTCGCCGCTGTATTCGCCGGAACGGGAAACCATTTTGAGTTTGGCTATGGCATCGACGGCGTTAGAAATTAGTTCCCGCAAGAAGACTTCGTGGTCGGTGTATAGCGATTTCTTGATAATCGGGAAAATATTCTCGGTATGGATTGAGATTGTTCCCTGTTCTAAAACTGTCATAGATTTTCTCTCTGCTGACTGATGATTAATCACTATTTATTGATTTTGGGCGATCGCGCTACATATTGCCGAAGGGATTACCACAAAAAGATGATTCGGTTTTCCTCACATCTTGCACAATTCTCAATAAGCCTTTCACGGGCGGGCAGGATGCCCAACCCCTACTCCCCACAACAAGATTTAGTTTTTGTGGAACAGGCATCTTGCCTGTTCTTGAAAATGGTGCAAACTATCATCGGCGGGCAGGATGCCCACCCCACAACAAGATTTAGTCTTTGTGGAACAGGCATCTTGCCTGTTCTTGAAAATGGTGCAAGATGTCAGTTTTCCCCACATCATAGCTCACAAAGGCAACCGCAGGACAAAGGTGCTGCCACAGCCCAATTCGCTACGCGCGCTGAGGCTGCCGCGGTGTGCGCGGGCGATCGCGCGGGCGATCGCCAATCCGAGTCCCGATCCGCCGGTATGGCGCGATCGAGATTTGTTGACTCGGTAAAAGCGATCGAATATCCGCCCTAAATCTGCCGCCGCTATCCCAATCCCGGTATCTTGCACCTGAATTATCGCCTCTTGGTGAGTGCAATCTAAGATTACTGTGACTTTTCCGCCAGGGGGAGTGTATTGAATGGCGTTGACAATTAAGTTAGTAACCAGACGGTAAAGTCGATCGGCATCTCCGACAACATTCAATGGATGCTGTACGCGGATTTCGGATGTTAGCGCTACCTGGGAGGATCTCGCCAAAGCAGCCAATTCCTCGACTAAATCGCCCACCAAGTCGTTTAAACAACAAAGCTGAGGGCGATCCTCTTCGAGGGCTTCGCTAACGGATTTCACCTGAGAGTCCATCCGCGCCAACAGCAACAAATCAGTGACTAACTGAGTCAATCGTCGGTTTTGGCGATCGACAGTCTGCAAAATTTCCCGTGCTTCTTTCTCATCCAATTGTGGCATCAACAGCGCTGATTCTACAGTTGCTTGAGATGCCGCTAAAGGCGTTCGCAATTCGTGGGCAGCATCCGCCGTAAACTGTTGGATTTGTCGGTAAGAAGAATAAATCGGTTTCATCGCCAATCCTGCCAGCCACCAACTAGAAAAAACCACCAAAATCAAGGCTGTCGGCAATCCTAATTTCAAAATTAATCTCACTGTACTGAGATAACTGTTGAAGTCTTGCAAGCTCCGTCCTACTTGAAAGTATCCCCAATCTTGCAGCGTGTTTGTGTGCAGTGATACAGAAATTTGGTGATAAATATTGCCTTGGCTGTCAGCGATTGTTTGCCAGTGTTGAGAGTTAAATATCGGCGGTAATGCTTCGGGATAAGCGCCTGCTGTAGCAATCAATTTCCCAGAAGAGTCAAATAAACGAATATAGTAATAGCTTTGGTTGATAGCGCTTAAAATATGGCGATCGGCTAACTGTTCTTTAACGCCGTTAACTCCAATTACGCGGAGGTTTGGCAAAAGTTCATTGACGATTGGTTCTAGGCGTCCGGGTTGCTGTAGCTTGATTTCGAGGCTATCGTGGAGTGTCCCCGCTACCGATTCTAGTTCGCGATCGATCGCAATCCAGTGCGCGTGGGCGATCGCCTTATATACACCAAATCCCAACAAGCTTAAAATCAAACCCATGACTGCGGCGTAGGAAATCGCTAATTGCGATCGAGTGCGGTTAAATAGTTTATTTTGATTCACAATTCATGATTGGGTAATTGGTAATTGGTAATTGGTAATTGATTGGGATGATATTTTTTTATTTACCGCAGAGAACGCAGAGGACGCAGAGAAGGAGAAAAGAGAGAATTAGTAGAAGGGAGGAAAATAAATAGTCTTTTCTGAGTCCGCAAAGGCGGACTTTGTTTGTGTAAATGCGATTTCAACTTTTCTTAGTCCGCGGAGGCGGACATTGTTTGTGTAGACGCGGTTTCAACCGCCGAGTCTAAAAGTAATTTTGAAGGCAGAATTCAACTTTTCATCCGATATCCGACGCCGTGGACAGTTTCAATTAAGTTCGCACAGCCAACGGATTCGAGTTTGCGCCGCAGCAAGCGCACTTGAGCGGCTACTACATTGCTAAAAGTATCTGCGCTGGCTTCCCATATCTGATTCCGAATTTGGTCAGTCGTGACAATTTGGTTCGGATGTTTCATCAAATATTCTAACAATTGAAATTCTTTGTTAGTCAGCGAAATTGTTTGGTTGGTGCCGTTTTGATTGAGATAAAAAGCTGTGCGATTCCCGCAATCTAAGGCGAGATTTCCGATTTGTATCTGTTGGGGCTGTATTTGGGGCGATCGCCTTTGCAGCGCCCGCAACCTTGCTAACAGTTCCGCCATCCCGAAGGGCTTGACTAAATAATCGTCAGCCCCCGCATCCAATCCCGCCACTTTATCTTCCATCCTGTCTTTGGCTGTCAGCATCAAAACTGGCAAAAAACTATGTTTGGCGCGCAATCTTCGCAGCAATTCTATTCCCGACAATCCCGGAAGCAACCAGTCAAAGATGGCTAGGGTGTATTCCGTCCACTGACTATCTAGATATTCCCAAGCTTCATTCCCATCCTGGGCCCAGTCAACTATGTATTTTTCTTGCTTCAAAGTGCGATCGATCGCCTTTCCTAAATCTGGCTCATCTTCAACTAGCAAAATTCTCATAAAAAGTAACCTTATGTCGCGCTAGGTACGTAGTTGCGCTTTAGCGCTAAAGCGCAACTACGTACCTTTTGAAAAGTACCAATTGCGTTAGGATATAATTAATTCTTCAACTCTAAATTAACAAAACCCCGGTCGATCCGACCGGGTTTTTACAACTAAATTCAACTCAAACTATTGAGTGAATGTAAAACGACCGTCTACTTTTTCTCCCTTAATATCCGCATTCACCTTCACAGGATACTGGCCTGGATCTTTGCCGGGAAATACAACAGCGTAATGTTTGCCTTCAGGATCGTATTTGAGAGCTAGGGTTTGTTGCTTTCCACTCGGCAACTGCACTTGTGCTGACACTTTTGCGTCAGGAACCGGTTCCTTTTTATCGCCTTTTTGCAGGTACAAATCTAAGTGAGTTCCAGTAGCTTGTTTTTCAGGTACAAACTCTAAATGGTAAGCTCCAGCATTGACAACTTGACCGCCTTTAGCTCCTTTTGCACCAGCAGGAGCAGCGGCGGGAGCGGAAGAGACAGGTTTTGAGGCAGCAGGAGGGGGTGTTGGAGTGATTTTTGTATCGCTTGCTTCGTCGCCTTTACCGCAAGCTCCCAAAAACAGCAGTCCGATACTGCCGAGAATAATTAAACTTGATTTGATCGTTTTCATGTGCTTGACTCTTTACGGACAATTATTCGTAAATTATGGCATTTTAAAACAGGGCGTCAATCGATTTTAGATTTTAGATTTTAGATTTTAGAGGCGACTCCACGGATAAATTCGGGGGCTTGAGGATTTTCGATTTGGGATTGATTCCACGGATAAATCACGTGGCGGGTACCATGAAGAAATTCGCTTGTCAAGGAAAATCATCAAAAAATCTTCAGCAATAGCCCGAATCGTTGCTAGAAAGCACTTAAACCAGTTTTTTCATCTTCAGCAACAGGCTCAGGTTCTTGAGGCCGTAAAAACTTCCCGAATTGAGCGTACAAAGCTGGCAAAACTAACAGAGTTAACGCCGTAGAAGTAAACAATCCTCCTAAAACTACGATCGACAAAGGTTGTAATATTTCTTTTCCTGGCCCGCCTTCTAAGACTAACGGTGCTAAACCCAAAGCTGAAGTTAAAGCGGTCATTAAAATGGCGTTGAGGCGTTCCATCGAGCCTTTAACAACGGCTTCTTGAAAGGGCATTCCTTCAGCAAATTTAGAGTTATAGTTGTCTACTAACAGCAAGCCGTTGCGGGTAGCTACGCCGAATAATGTGACAAACCCAACCAGGGAAGCGACGGAAATTATACCGCCAGTCAAAGCTACAGCAATTACTCCTCCAACTAAGCCGATCGGCAAATTGATCATAATCATCGCAGTTGAAGCGATCGACTTAACGGACAAGTACATCAAGACGGTAATGACCAAAAAGGCGATCGCGCTAAACACCATAATATTCTGCGAAGCCCTTTGTTCCGCCTCAAATTGACCGCCGTACTGGATAAAATAACCAAACGGTAACTGCACCTCCCGCTTGACTTTAGCTTGAATTTCATTCACAACCGATCGCAAATCCCTACCTTTAGCATTAGCCGCCGCCACAATCAGCCGCGACACATTCTCGCGGTTAATCGTATTTGGGCCCGTACCGTATGTAACAGTCGCAACTTGCGCCAGGGGAATTTTACCCCCCCTTTCATCCCCCCCTTTATAAGGGGGGGAAAGAGGGGGGGTATCAACCAACAAATTTTGAATAGTTTCGAGATTGTTTCTGGCTGACGGCTGCAACCACACAACTAAATCAAAAGTTTGCTGTGCTTCCAACACTTGAGAAACAACTTTGCCATTTAAAGCTATTTCGATGATTTCCGAAAGTTCTCCGATTTTCAAACCATATCTACCCGCAGCTTGGCGGTTAAACTTAATTTGAATCTGCTGCACCGGCACCTGCGGTTCCAGTTGCAAATCCACAATTCCCTTCACAGTTTTCATTTGCGCTTCAACTTGAGCACCGATAGTGCGAAGTTGATTCAAATCCGGGCCAAAGATTTTCACAGCAATTTGACTTCTGACACCGGACAAAACCTCATCCATCCGGTGAGAAATAAAACCGCCGATATTTGGTGCAACTCCCGGCAATTTCGCAAATTCCTGCCGCAAATACTCCAAAGTTTTCGACCGATTTTTCATTCCTTCCTCGCTCAAACCAATATCGATGTGAGCTAAATTGACACCCGCAGCATCAGCATCGCCCGGAGCTCTGCCCGATCGCACTTGCACGTATTCAAATCTGCGATCGTCCTTAAGTGCATCTTCCATCGCAAAAGCCGCGCTATCCGTCGTCTCCAAAGACACCCCCGGATAAAGCAGAATAGTATTCACCAAAGTTTGCTCCTGAAACTCCGGCAAAAACACCCGTCCAAAGGAAGGCAAAACAACTAATGCAGCCACCATGCTAGCAGCAGCTAAAACTAAAACTATCGCCGAATACCGCATTGATAATTGGATGAAAAAGTGATATATTTTTTTGCAAAATCTCGGCAACCAAGGTTCCTTGGCACTCATGCGTTTGTTCGGTAATAAAATAGCACAAAGCGCCGGAGAAACGAACAGCGATTCTAAACTAGAAATCACCACAACCACCAAATAAGTAATTCCCATCGGCGTAAAAATTCGACCTTCTACACCCGGCAAAGTAAAAATCGGCGAAAACACCACAATCCCAATTACCGTTGCTCCAATTAACGAATCGCGCACCTCTTGAGAGCCATCAAAAATCACATCCATCACCGGGCGCGGATGCCCAGAAGCCGTATTTTCTCGTAAATTGCGGTAGGTATTTTCAGCATAAACAATCGCATCGTCGATCGCAGTGCCGATCGCCACCGACAAACCACCCAAAGTCATCGTATTCAATCCCAAACCCAGCCAATACATCGCCAGCAGCCCGAACAGCCAAGTTAGGAAGAAATCGAGCAAAACCACCGTCAGAGTGCGCCAATTCATCAAAAACGGGATGAGAATGATGGTGACAATGATACTGCCTTCAACTAAAGCCGATCGCACATTTTCCACCGAAGAGTTGATATACTCTTCCTGCCGGAAAGTCACTGTCACCTTAATATCCTTAGGTAAAGCTTGCTGTACCTCAGCCATTGCCGCCTCAACCGCCTTCGTTACCGTCGGAGTATCGGCAACGGGCTGTCTGTTTACCATCACAATCACAGCTTTTTTGCCGTTAAAACTGCCGTTTCCCCGCTTGATTGCAGCACCAATTTTAACATCAGCGACATCACCAATTCTGACTGGTGTTCCTTGACGAGAGGCGATCGCAGATTGCTGCAAATCTGCCACCGATTCAATCCGCCCCACGCCTCGAATTAACGTTTCTTTATCCGGTGTAATTAAATAGCCTCCCGGCGCATTAACATTCGCAGCCTTCGTCGCTTCCGCAACTTGCTGCAAGGACACATTAAAAGCTTTTAGCTTAGCAGGTTCGACTAATACTTGATACTGCCTTTGTTCGCCGCCGTAAGCCACGATTTGAGCAACACCAGTCACTGCCAAAAGGCGATTTGTGACTTGCCAATCAACCAAACGGCGCACTTCCATCAGCGGAGTAGTTTCTGATGTAAAAGCATAGGTAATTACCAAACCAACCGGAGAAGTTGTCGGAGAAATTTGTGGTGTTTCTACTCCAGCCGGGAGTTTGCTTTGAGCTTGTTGCAATCTTTCTGTAATCAACTGGCGGGCTTGATATATTTCGGTTCCCCAATCAAAGATTACCTTAACAGCAGAAATGCCGACAGCCGAAGACGATCGCACTGCTGTTACTCCCGGAGTTCCGTTAATCGCACTTTCGATCGAGAGTGTTACTAAAGACTCGATTTCTTCCGGTGCGAGGCCCGGTGCTTCTGTCTGAATTTCGACTTGCGGCGGTGCAAAAGGCGGGAAGACATCGAGGGACATTTTGGGGATGATATATAATGTCCAAAGGCTAATAATAATGGTGGCGAGAACGACTAGCCAGCGGCGATTAATTACCCATCTCAGAATAGTGCTGAACATTTAAACAGTTGACAGTTGACAGTTGACAGTTGACAGTTAAATAGCCATTCAATCTAGATTGACACCCAAGAATGAAATTAGGATGAAATCGTTTCTCTTTTAAGTCTGATTTATAAGTTATAGCGGTTCTCAGAAAGATTCGCGGACGTTGTTGGGCTTCAGCCCTCTTGGTTTAAGGGTTATGTAAGCTGTCAGTAGCTGTAGGGTGCGTCGCCATCTACAATCCTCAAAAAAAACGACAATCTCGTAGCGACGCACCTTACAAATCCTTTAAATAACCAATCGAATGTTCATCATAGTTATTATGAAAGCACCCAACAAATACTCACAAACTCTAAAAAACTTTGGCGAAACAGACTACAATCCAGTCCCGCCAAAGCGCTCAAAACGAGTAATCATGCGCGCTCAGTTCAAAGGGCGTAAAAAACCTATGATGTATATTTGTGATCGAGAAGAATCGCACAGATTTCTAGATGCAGATAAATGAATCAACTCTCAGACAAGGTGATTACTTGTAAACAAAAATTTTACTTTAAACTCTGGGTTTCTGCCTCCTGGCTTTTAACACGGTGGTTGTCATCATGCGGCAATTCATCTACTTTACTCGCATTGATTGCCACTGCGGAGGTAGAAAAACCATTTTTGGCATGACTTTGAGATGCTGCTAGTGCTGGAAATTTGCGCCGTTTTCCCAAAAATACCCCGGCTGTGAAAGTCAAGGATGCGATCGCAATTCCTCCCCCAACTCCCGCCCACAATAAAGACACAGGCAAATTATTAAAGTTAACCTCTGTTACCTTAGGACTTACCTCTTTCTTTTCCTCGCTTGTTGATGGCTTACTACCGCCTCGCAGAGATTGTGCGTAAAGTTGAGGCGCCCGCTGGGTTACAATCAAATCTCCATCGAATAAACCGCTCTTAATTTCTACTAAATCCCCCGCAGTTTGACCGACTTCAATGTCAACCGCTTGATAAGCATCGCCATTTTGGACGTAAACGGTTTTTTTACCGCTAACATCTACTACCGCTGTACTCGGAATTGCTAAAACATTAGTAACATTTTTGTTAGTTAAAATTTCCAACTCAGCAAACAATCCCGGCTTTAACTCGCCGTTACTATTATCTAATTCTGCTTTCACTGGGATAACTCGCGTTTCTCCTTGCACGGATGAGCCAATTAAGGTGATTTTTCCATTGAAAATACGATCGCCCAAATTAGCAACTTTCACCCTGACTTCCTGGCCCTGTTTTACCTGATTCAAGTCTTTTTCGTAGATGTTGGCGGTGGCAAAAACCCGGCTGTCATTTAAGACGCTCATCAACGGTTTTTCAGCGCTTACAGACTCTCCTGGGGTGATGGCGCGATCGGCAATCGTACCAGAAATCGGAGCAATTACGGTGACAAGTCCTCGATCGTTCGCAACAGCACCTAATTGTTGCAGCCGTGCTTGATAAGCCGCATCGGCTAAGCGAATGCGCGACTGAGCGACTTGTACGGCAGTTTTGCCACGTTTGACCTGATTCTCGGCTTCTAAGACTTCCCGGCGGCTCTGAGCCTTGGTGAGTTGAGCTTTTGCCTCTGCCACCTTGCCTTGGGAATCGCGCAATTCCCGCACCGGCAGATCTACTTCGGCTTGTTTAATTTCGGTTTCGGCTTTAATAACTTCGGGACGGCTTTTGGCCTTCGCAACATTGGCTTTGGCTTCGGCGAAGTGGGATTGCGACTCTAGCATTGTACGCCGCGCGATCGCCCCTGACGCAACTAACTCGCGATCGCGATCGAACTGTTCCTTAGCCACAGTCAGTTCAGTTTCCGCCCGCGCTATCTCTGCTTGCGCTATTTCAATCTGACGTTGATAATTTTCCTTAGCAACTTTGACAACTGAACGCTTGTTTACTAATTCTTGCTCTCGTTGGTACTGCTTAGTTACCGCTGTCAGTTGAGTTTGGGCTTGTATTATTTCTGCTTCAGAGATTTGAATTTGGCGATCGTAATTTTCTCGTGCTAGTTTCAAATCGCCTTGTGCTTGCTGCAAATCTGCCTCAGCTTCCGCTCGTTTCGAGAGAGATTCAACGCGCAACTGTCCTAATTCTGAACTCGACAAAACCGCAACCGGTTGACCTTTTGATACCTTGTCTCCAGGCTTAACTAACAACTCTACCACTTTGCCAGCAACCGGAGCAGTAACTTCTACCTTTTGGTTTGGCAAAGTTTCAATTTGTCCTGTGGTTTTGATGCCGATATCTAGTCGCTGTCGGGTAGCCGGAGAGACTTTAATTCCCAACCGTTTTGCTGTTACGGCATCTACAGAAATAGCAGCAGGAGTTTGAGTTGTTTCGCCGCTTTGGTGAAATTCATTTCCGTGTCCCGCGTGGGCGAAAACTGCGGTAGGAGAATTTAGCAAAATTAGGCTTAACAAAGTTATTGAAAAGCTGCTAATAATTGCCGGAGATTGAGAATATTGGTGAAATATCATCGTTGGCATTTTCCTGGAAATGAGGTTGAGTGCCACAGGCTTAGCGGTTGGTATTTTGCCAAAAGAAGTAAGTCAACCGAATTAACCGGAGCTACTTATTAGCATTTTTCAAGAAACGACTGCTAAGCAATGACCAAGAGCTAAAATTTATCTCCTCAACCTAGTCTTTCACTGCCAAATGAAATTAGGATGAAATTTCGGCTCAGCAGCCCAGATACCCTCCAGATTCTAAAATCCGAAGATAAGTTTTACCTAATCCCAAGGAATTGCGCTGTAGATTTTTTGCTCGTTTCTCAAGTTCTTTCGCTTCAATTTCTTTTGTTAAAATGCTCATTAGCTCGTCCCCGGCTGCGTTTGATTGATAAGTTGTGTTTGATTCCAAGCTGTTCAACATCATTGACTACCCTGTATATAGCTTTGTAGTGATTCTCATACTTTAGAGGTAGGGCTTCTGAATTGTCTACAGTATTTTTACGTAAAAAATGAAATGATGTGAATTCAGACAACTGCTGACAGCCCTGTTCGAGCTATATTAATGTTAGCCCAAGGTTTTTGCCACTTTTCAGTAGCAAGATTTCTAGCTTTTGTCAAGCAAGTATTTCATGAAAAATTGACACGCTGTGATTCCTATCACTTGTTTTTTGGCTTTCTGTCACATATTGCTTAGTGGAGCTAAATTACTCCTTGTACTAAGCTTGGTACCAGTCTTTCATTTGCTCAATTTCTGCTTGTTCCGAATTCAAAATTTATTGATCTAATTTCTTTGTTTCCGGCTGTTTCGACTTTTTGAAAGTATCTTCAGCCATCAATAAAGTGGGTGCATCTGGTTTTTGAAGAGGGCGAAGCATGACCGGATATAAGTTATTAGTTATAATCCCATATTGATTGCGGTCATGCTTCGCCCCTACAGATATATTTGCTTGCATTGAGATGCACTCAATAAAGCTTCTTCGCGGTGGAGAATAATCGCAGTTTTTCAGTATATAGTGGAGCGAGCGAAAGATTCGCGGACGATAGGGCATAGGGCATAGGGCATAGGGCATAGGGCATAGGGCATAGGGCATAGGGCATAGGGCATAGGGCATAAGGCATACCTCACTTTTTTGAGAACCGCTGTATAGTGGAGCGAGCTAAAGATGAAGTATTGACCAATCAATCCCTCAATCCCTCAATCCCTCAATCCCTCAATCTAAAATCTAAAATCTAAACTTCTGCCTCATCTTTTTGATAAAGACTATACAAGGGGCGGGTTAAGCAAGCCAACTTCCAGACAACAGATAATTCCCGTACAAAACCCGCCCTCTTAAATTAGCCTCCCCAAACTTTCTTCAAAACCTCTTGAGGAGAAATGTCAGCCATTTTACCAGTAGGAGATTTAATTCCCAAAAAGCGATCGCTCTTGGGCAGCAATTTTGCAGGTTCAGTCGGGCCGAACAAAGCTATTGTATAAGTTTGAACCGCCACAGCTAAGTGCATCGGCGCACTGTCAGTACACATCATCAAATTAGCAGCAGCAATGGTGGCCGCCAACTTGCCGACATCATCCGGCGAGATAACTTTTACACTCGGACAGAGTTCGACTAACTTTTTCACGAAGGCTTCATCTTCGGGCCCTTTCACCACCACAACGGGTAAATTTGGCTGCCGCTGCTGGCAGTCTTTGATGATTTGCTGCCAGTTGTCTATTGGGTAAATTTTGTCAATACCTTTAGACAAAGCTAGCTGACTCGAACCGCCGTGAATTAGAATGTAACCGCTTTCTTTGATTCCCAACCGCTGCTGTTCGGCTTCCGCCCACTGAATATCCTGTTTTGGTACACTAATTGCGATCGCAGGACTTGGATTGTTAATGTTGAATCCTTGGAGCAAATCGTGGTACATTGAAGCCGCGTACTGGTCTGTTTTCAGAGGTACCGAATCGGTGAGAAATCGAGCGCCGTTGGTTCCAGAATACCCAACTCTCTGGGGAATGCCTGTCAGCCACAGCAGAAGTCCTACAGTCCACCGCTGGCCGAGAGAAACAACTGCTTCGTATTCGCGATCGCGAATTACGCCCAGTAAATTTCCCAAATCAGCCATCGCATTGCGATCTTTGAAATTGTACGTCAAGACTTCTTTGACAGACTTGCAGACTCGGTAAGCGCCCTTCGCCCTCGGTTCCACGATGACATCAATCTGAGCCTCTGGATAAGACTGCTTGAGGTCATCAAGGGTAGGGAAAAATAAAATTTGGTCGCCAATCCCGCCTGGGACAAGTGCTAGTATTCGCATCATAAACGATCGGGCTATTATCTATCGAGGTAGCTCTCAGCGATCGGCTTTCAGCTATCAGCTTATAGTATTTTAAGACGTTAAAAGCTACTGGCTGACAGCAAAACAACTGACTGAAAATTACAGGACGCTTTTAATATATACCTAGTTGGGTGAAGAAGGGTTAGTTAATGCACTTATTAATTCCTGCGGCGGGTTCGGGGCGACGGATGGGTAGTCAGCGGAACAAACTGCTGCTGACTTTGCTGGAAAAACCTTTGCTGAGTTGGACTTTGGCCGCCGCTGAAGCTTCGCAGCAGATTAGCTGGATCGGCATTATGGGCCAGCCTGAAGATTTTCCTGATTTTAAGGCAATTCTGGGCGATTTAGCTTTGCTCAAGCCCGTGGAACTGATTCAAGGAGGGGCTACCAGGCAAGAGTCAGTTTACAACGGTTTGCAGGCCTTGCCGCCAAATGCCGATCGCGTGTTGATTCACGACGGCGCCAGGTGTTTAGCAACTCCTGAATTGTTCGATCGATCTTCAGCAGCTCTCTTAAGCTGTCCGGGCTTGATTGTCGCCGTCCCGGTCAAGGATACGATTAAGGTGGTGGATGAGTCTAGAATCGTGCGAGACACACCGGACAGAAGCCATTTGTGGGCTGCCCAGACTCCCCAAGGATTTGAAGTGAAATTGTTAAAGCAGTGTCACCAACAAGGGCGGGAGAAAGGTTGGGAAGTTACAGACGATGCAGCTTTGTTTGAAAAATGCGGTTTACCAGTGCAAATTGTGGAGGGGGAAGAGACAAATTTAAAAGTTACAACGCCCGTTGATTTAGCGCTAGCTGAATTTATTTTGCGGCAGAGAACAGATAAGAGTAAATAAAATTTGTTGACTATTTTTAAGAACGGGCTTTCCGGCCCGTTCCACAATCAATAATTTTATTAATTGTGGAACAGGCCGGAAAGCCTGTTCCTTCTGTTATCCTAGAAATATCATAGCTGGAAGTAAAAAAATATGATTTCTGTTGCGCCGATCGCACCACCGTTACTCCGAGGCGAACAGCGAGTGGTGTTTAGAGATATTACTTGGGAGGGTTATCAACAACTGCTCCAGATTTTTGGCGATAAACGAGCGGCTACATTGACATTCGATCGAGGGACTTTAGAAATTACCATGCCTTTAGAAGAACACGAATTTTCAGCACGCTTAATCGAGTTTTTGATTCGGATTTTGGTGAGAGAACTAGGTTTAAAGATAAAAACAATGGGTTCGACAACCCTCGATCGATCGGATCTAGAGCGCGGTGCAGAACCCGATAATGCCTATTACATCCAAAATCAGCCCCTCGTAGCCGGTCGTACAGTAGATTTAGCAACAGATCCGCCACCCGATTTAGTCGTAGAAATAGATATCACCCATACTGATATTAACAAGCCTGCTCTCTATGCCAGTATGGGAGTACCGGAGTTGTGGCGGTACGATGGTAGAGAATGGCGAATTTATAAGCTGGAGAATGATGAGTATTTGGAAGTATCTGTTAGCCCCACTTTTCCGATTCTCCCCAAGTCCAAGCTCTACGAATTTTTGGCAGCAGCACAGGTAGATGAGGTAGAAGCGGAGGTGAATTTACGCAACTGGGTGAGAGAGAGCACTGATGGTTGATTCATATTATTGGTTGTTCGTAATTATGGAGCTATATTTTTTTTTAACCGCAGAGGAACGCAGATAAACGCAGATAAAATCCCATCCGCGTTCATCCTTGTTCATTCGCTGATATCTGCGGTCAAAGAATCCAAATCTATGCAATAACCAATAACTTAGGTTTATCATGAAGGATTAATCGGAAAATCAGTATCATATTCAATCTCTGTCGCACTTTTAACTAAATCCAAAAACGCAAACACGGCCGGAATTAACAGCGCGTCCCTCAAAACAGCCACCCCAATTACCCTTTCAAAAGCCGCTGGTAAACTGCAAACTTTTACCTCAGCAGGTATCGGTTCGGCCGCCAAACGCGGCATAATTGTAGCACCCAAACCGCCCATCACCATACTGACAATAGTTGAATCTTCGCTGAGTTCGTAAGCAATATTTAAGGGAAACTCCGAAGTTGCTAAATATTTGCGTAGGGGTATAGAACAAGCAGTTTCCGGCGGCTGCAAAATCAGCGGATGATTTGCTAATTCTTCCCAAGTAATCTTAGCACTTGATAATTTGGCAGTTGGCGGCAACAACACAACGTATTTATCCCGCAAAATTTCTCTACTTTCAAATTCATCTGAGATGGGAAGAGAAACAAAGCCGATGTCTGCTTTGCCCGATCGCAAAGCTTCCTCCACAGCCTGGGTATAATACACTTCGGTAATGCTGACAGCAATCTTGGGAAAGCGATCGCGAAATTGAGCAATAATACCCGGTAGGATATGAGTTGCGACGCTGCGAAACGTCACTATCCGCACCTGGCCTCCCTGCAAACCTTTCTCTAAATCCGCTTCTTTTACCATCATTTCTAACGATCGCACAATTTGACGCCCGTGAAGCACCACTCTTTCCCCCACCGGCGTCAGTTGAGCACCGTGTCGCCCCCGATGGAACAATTGCACACCCAATTCTGTTTCTAAAGAGGCGATGGCGTGGCTGACTGCGGATTGTGAAAGTTCCATTTGCAAAGCCGCTTCGCTAAAGTTTTCACAGTCGGCTACTGCTATCAAAGCCTGAATCTGGGAGAGTTTCATCCGCCGTGTGTTGATGTCATTCATAGCGTTTCCTAGAAGGAAGAGTTGACAGTTGACAGTTGACAGTTGACAGTTGACAGTTGACAGAGGGAAGAAGGAAAAAAGAAGCATCTCAGTTGTGCATTTACAGTGTTCCGCTCAAAAAAGGTTCGTAGTACGGACTTTAGTCCGCTCTTTAAAAAATGCTTCTTGAAAAACTGAGATGCTCCCAGGAAAAAGGACTCGAAGGCAAGGTTTTCAGCAATTAATAACGTCCTACTAACTGTCGGGTGCGGTTGATATATTTATCTATCGATTTTATTCATACAACCTATGCAAGTAATGATTTGATTGTTGTTTTGCCCAGAGCTAGGGTGGATATATTAGCTAAAAGATTTAATTGTACAGGAGTTGCAGAGCTATCAAAAGTGCTGTAATTGCGAGCAAGTTATTGCTTCCTTTTAGCTGCGATTTTTGATTGTGCAATTTTTGTTTAATTAAGAATTTGAAGGTGTTTGTTATGTCAACTTACGAAAAAGTGCGGTATCCCGAAAAAACAAGCGTTGTTTCGATTAACGAGCGAGCTAAATATGCCAAAAAGCCAAAAAGCCGATCGCTCTTTTCAGCTATCAATCAACTTTGGCAAGGTTTGCTCACCGCCGCTGCTGGCGAAAACGAGGTCAGAATTTGGCAAACCTGCGATCGCAATGGTAACACTTGCTGGCACGGTTGCGATCGCGCGACTGGTCGCTCTAAGAGCGCGGCGACAGATGACGAAATACGCGCTTGGATCGATCGGCGTTATTGCCAATAGTAGATTATTGCTTGTGTGGGGGAGTTTCGATTGTTTGCGAGCAGCCAAGATTTTGATAAACCAGCCCGCCAGAAAATTCGGGGAAATTGTTGATTTTGGATAATTAATTCCAAAGGAGATGCTATGCTTCAAAGATATTCCGAATGTGCAGCGCCAGATCGCATAATCCTCATGAAAAACGAGGTGTATAGGTTGCCTCAAAATCATCGAGAAGTTCAAGTCTTGTCAGGAATTGCTTGGATTACAGTTGACAAACAGGACATCATCTTGCACAGTCCAGAAAAAATATCGCTTCCACCGAGCAAAAACTTTGCTGTCATCTCCGCTCTCAACTATATGCCGCTGATTATGGCAGTCTGTTCAACAGTTGACAGTTGACAGTTGACAGTTGACAGTTTGAGAGCTACCTCTACCCTTAAGTCCGAGTATTGGAGTAATGAATAGTCTGATTTTAATTTCTCCCGATCGGGCGGGCTTTCAACCAATTCTTTATGGTAAGACATAAGCCAAGCCAAGCCATTTTCGATTTTGGATTGAAGAAGTGGAATTGACTGCTTGTGCATGAGTTTGCAACTTGCTTAAAGTTGCATTCTTTGTTGAAACTGGTATCAGAGGCTAGCGACACAGAAAAAAACTTGGCAGAAACACCCCAAAGAGGTCTATCTTATTTATAAATGGGCTTTTGGAGGACTCGATCGGTGTATTGCCACTCTTACCGCTTCAGCTATCTCGCAGCTATAAGTATTGTGGTATCGCCCGCACTCAGCTTGCTGGAAATTTCAGACGCTCGGGCATTTGCCCCTATTATAAATGCCAGGCCAGCTCGATCGGGCGATTCCCTACGGGATAGCTTCGCCCCGCGTGCCCAAGCAACAGATCCCAAAACGGAAGCAGACAAACTCTTTGAAACAGGAGTCAAACAGCACCGTGAGGGTTTGTTTCGAGAAGCAATCCAGACTTTTGAGCAAGTTTTGGCAATTCGCAAGCAACTAGCCGACAAACCGGGAATCGGAGAAACCCTCAACAATATCGGGGAAGTTTACACCGAAATGGGTTCGCAGTCCAAAGCTTTGGAAGTTTTGCGACAAGCTTTAGCCATTCACCGAGAAATCGGCGAAGGGCCCCGCATTGCCCACACTCTCAATCTCATCGGTTTCGTCAACCGACTTGCGGACAATTTTGACGAAGCGATGAAACTGCACCAAGAAGCTTTGGAACTTGCAAAAATTGCCAACGACCAAATTCAAATAGCAGAATCTTTTCACAACATCGCGGCAGTGTACGCAGAGCAGGTAAATTACGCAAAGGCGATCGAATTTTACCAGCAAGCGCGGACGATTCGCACCACAGAGGGCGATCGGCGCGATTTAGGCCGTACCCTCAATAACATGGGCGGCGTCTATTACAACATCGGCGACTTTAACAGAGCGATGGAATTTTACCATCAAGCCTTAGCAATTCGCCGGGAAATCGGAGACAGGGCTGGCGTCGCCCGCCTCCTCAACAACATGGCACTTACCTGTCGCAAACAAGGCAAAGATACTCAAGCGTTGATCTATTTTCAGCAAGCAATACCGATGTTTGAAGCTATCGGTGACAAGACAAGTATGGGACGCTTGTTTAACAATATGGGCGCGATTTATGAAAGTCTCCGTCAATATCCTAAAGCTCTCAACTCCTACGAGCGAGCTTTGAAAATTGCCCGCGATGGCGGCGATAAAGCTGGAGAAACTACGGCGATGGAAGGCATTAAACGATTGTCGTCCGGGCAGTCTTTGCCACAATAATCGCAGGATATAATTATCATATTTCTTGGTACGTAGTTGCGCTTAAGCGCTCTTTCTTGGATTATTCAAGAGCGCTTGCATCTTAAGCGCTCTTTCTTGGATTATTCAAGAGCGCTTGCATCGCAACAACATACCTTTCTTGGTACGTAGTTGCGCTTAAGCGCTCTTTCTTGGATTATTAAACAGCGCTTGCATCGCAACAACATACCTTTTCAATCCTTAAGAATCTCCCGGTAACAAACCGGGAGACTTGAAAATTATAACCTAACCAACTAGCCCGATCGCCCTTTTCGTCAAAGCATCAGCCGTCAACCCATTAAACGCCATCAACTCACCAGCGCTAGCAGTGGTTTCCCCCCGCTTCCATGCGAAAGTATCGCGCGGGCAATTGCTGCGAAGCATCACCGGCTCCAACATCCCAGAAGCACCGCCTGTCACGCCAATCAAGGCATCTCCACCAAACATTTCGGCAAATTTCTCATCGCTCAAAAAGCCACCGTCAGCTTCCGAACAAGTATTCCAAGCAACATCGCTGGAACGGTACAAACGGCGGGGATTCACAACAGAAACAATCCGCACTCCCAAGCCTTCTTTCTCCAATGATGCCGCCGCTTCAAACACCGGCGTTAAAGTCATATCGCCGACAACAGCAAACACAACTTTCTTATTTCCGGTTGTTTCGTGCAACACAATTCCACCATCTTCTAAACCTTGGCGAGTCTGTGCAAAAGTAGTACGAATTGGCAGCGGCGACTTGCTCGCAGTAATCACAACTCCCTTATTTCTGGCACTCAAAGCCCAATCGTAACAAGCTTGAATGCTGTTAGCATCCGGTGGAAACAAAGGAAACACATTTCCGTTACGCATCATCGCCGCAAAATAAGCCTCAATTTCCGGGCGTTGGTGCGTCCAACCGTTGCGGCCTTGCTCCAATGCACCCGCTGTAAATAAGGTGACAGTTGCCGGAGTTGCACGGCGCAATTCTGCCATTGCTTGCGTTACAGTTTGCCAAATTGGTAAACCGTTGATGGCAAAAGATTCGTAGGAACACCACAAACTCCGCGCTCCAAATAGCGACAATCCTACTGCCAAACCCGCGCAAGCATCTTCGCTCAAAGGTTCGTAAACTTGACCGTTGGGCGATTGATTGTACAAATCATCCGTCGTCGGGTGAATGATTTTGAGAGCTTGGTTGATGTTGGCAATTGCTGATGCTTCGTTGCCGTCTGCATTGGTGACAAGAAAAGTGCGATCGCGCTCGCCGACAGTTCCCACCAAACGTCCCATTGCAGTTGTCGAAATCTTCGCTTCTCCACCAACCGCAAATTCTTCTAAAGGCAATTCTCCCAAATCTGCTAGCGGCAATGCAAACTCAGTAACAACGGTTTTCGCAGCAGGCCCGCCACCAGCACGTTCGCAATTTGTCCGCACCAACTGCCACGCCTCAGCAGTCAAAGCCCGCTGTTTTAAGGCGCTGACAATGTGCGGAGCATCGAGGGTATCTTTGGGATAAAGGTTGTGAGATTTTGCTCCGCGTGCGTGTACGCCAGCACCTTTCAACTGTTTGATAATAAACACAGTTAATTTGCCGCCGAGAGCAGATTTTGCCGCTTTGTCAACTCCTTCTAAAACAGCTTTGGTAAATGCCATCCGCTGTTCGAGGGAAAAAGCCGTGCTGTCAACATAAGCTTCCGGTTGATTTTTGTCATCAAATTCCTTAGCATCAACTAAGATGACTTCTTTAAAACCGTTTCCTTGCCAATAAGCAATCATTTCAGCATTAGTTTTAGTCGAAACCATACTGTGATGTTCTTGGGAATATCCGTTCCAAACTAACACTGGCAAAAAGTTAGTAGCTTTCGGATAAGCTGTGTGGAAATGTCCCATGCTGCTCATCGGATAGGGTTCGCCCATCCCACCGTCGCCCATCGTGAAAGGAAACAGTTTGTCGGGGTGCAAAAGTGCGCCCGCCATTGCGAAATGCTGTCCTTGTCCGAGGGGGCCGGCTGGTGCTAAAAGGCCGGGAATGAAACCGGAAAGATGTCCTAACAAACCGTCTTTTTCGCGGAATTTATCGCGCGCTTGCTGTACTTTGGTAATTCCCATGTCTTCTAAAGATCGATCGAGAAACATGGCACTATAAAATCCTGGCGCGTGGTGCCCGACTTCGGTGACAATGTTCTTGTGTCCCAACATCACCAACGCAGCGTAGGCCTCAGCTTGGCTGGCAAAACCCCCCGGATGTCCCGATGCCTTGCTGGCTGTGATTTGCAGCGTTAAGTAGCGCAGGGCGTCTGCTCCGAGCATCGTTTGAAAGACGGCGGCTGGATCTGCTGGATCGGCGATCGAATTGCTTCCTTGGGCGATCGCAGGTGTTTTCCCGTAAGTCTCAAAACCCGGCACATTCTCCGAGAAATACTGGATTCCTTCACAAAAACTAGGAATTGCTGACGTTGCCTTCGGCGTAGTTGCAGTCATGCTTCTTTATACCTGAAAAATTTGACTTGGATTAAGTAACAGTAATTTTATAGCTTTTGTGTTGCAAAAAATCATCACTTCTGCTATGTCGAATCATAAATCTGTCAAATATCTCAAATTTTTATAGCAATCCCCAAAGCGGTGACAACTTTGTTGATTGCTGAAACCATTAATTTTATTCCCTCTTCCTTCTTCCGTCTTCCTTCTTTTTACCTTGAGCGAAGCCGAAAGGCTATCTGCTTTTTTTACTCTGAGCGCAACCTTTCTATCGCGTCCGATCGATTGACTCCAATAAGTAAGGTTTGTAGTGCGGACTTCAGTCCGCAGCATAAAGCGGACTGAAGTCCGCACTACAAACTGTTTCTTTAGGGCTCGGCAATATCTACATCTAGTCGTTCCCCAAGATTAATATAAATCGGAGCGCCGCTTTCAAAAAGAGACGGTCTAGCCTTTTGATTCGCCAGCCAAACAAAGAAAGTGCTAAGTGCAGGAGCTGGATCTTGATCGCGACGCAACGTGTAGATCAAACCTTCGCAGGGCCCGTTAATCCGGCTGCTCGTGCAAATCGCTTTTTGATTGTTTACCAGACCGACAGTGACATAATTAAGCTGTTTGTTGCGGTTATAATTATCTAGGCGTTGAGTCACTTGTTGACAGCGAGTCAGAGGATCGTAGCCAGCACTAGAAAAGAAATTAGAATTCCAGCGAATCCAAGGCTCTCTAAACCCTTGGGGATTTTGATATACAGTCACTGGTTCTCCCGTTGAGGTATCGCACACAAATCCCCCCCGCTGGAGATTCGGTTGAGTTTGGGGAGAGCTGCGGTTGATGGCAATATTGCTGAGAATATCAAACCCGTTAGGTAAGGTTTGCGATCGCAACGCCGTAAAAGCATCGATCGGGATTGCGGCATTCAACCCAGTTTTAATTTCCTCAGTCTGACCGTTCCACTGGCTCTGCACCGTACCAACAGTATCACCCTGGCCGTGAATTCCCACAACCCTGCCATCAGCATCAAATACAGGCCCGCCACTCATCCCACGCCTTGTCACAGCTTGATAGCGCAATCCGTACCCGGATGATGCGCGACCGACGCGAGAAGAGATAATACCAGCAGTAAATTCGAGTTTTCTTTCAGATCCAGAGGCGACTGGTAGCGGATAGCCAGCAACGTAAATAGTAGAACCGACAACAGCACGTTGCGATTCACCGATCGGCGCTACTGGATACCGATCTCGGCTCTGAAACTGGATCAAAGCTAAGTCTATATCGCGATCGTTTTTCGGGAGTCGCTGTATTCTGATTGCTGTATAGCTTTTTTCCGAATGAGTGCGAATGCTGTATTCTTGGGCGAGACTTGCCACTACGTGATTCGCCGTCAGAACAGTGTAAATATTCCCCTGTTTAGCAATAATTACTCCTGAGCCACCAGCCGCAAAACCCAGCGTGTTGTTCACTTCTACAGTTGTGAACATCGCTACCTCTGCAATTTCTTGGGCTGTTTTAGCACAAGCAGCATATTGTGGGCCGACAATTGCTGCCGCCGTTACTGCACCGGTCAAAATGACTGTCAGCGCATCAAACCGCAAACCCCACGAATTCATCGCTAACTCTCCACATGAGACGAGACGAACTGCAAATATGTACTGATAGGAATTCCCCAACTAGATTTAACCATCTTTTCCAATAATTCCGGCGTCGGTTCACTTCCATCTTCAAAAGCATAGACGCCAAAACCGGGATCTCGATACTTACCTCGACCGTTAATCCCAACCAAGAAACCTTTGGCATTAAAAATCGGGCCGCCGCTCATGCCAATTTTAACCTCATTTGTATAGCCCAAGCTATAGCCTTCAGGTAAAGATTTTGGCAGCAGCAGTTCTACGAACCCCTGCGCTACGGCCAACGCCCCAGTCTCCGCAGGGAATCCGGCCGCCAGCAGCGGCTCTCCCACCGCTGGCTGCTGCGCGCCAATCGGCGCTACTTTATACTCGATCGCGCTGCGAAATTTAGCGATCGCCAGATCGGTATCGCCCAGTCGCTGCGGAACTCCCAACAGTTGGTGGATCTGGCCGTCGCTCGTGATAATTGTGCGATCGCCCTTGTCGAAAGCCACAACGTGCCAGCTAGTCAACACAGTATACGTTTGTCCCTGGCGCTGGACGATCGCCCCAGAACCCGAGGATTTCGAGGTCTTGATGCGTATCGTCGCCTGTCGCGCCAAGTTTTCCACGTCACCCCCGGGAATTGGCAATGAGATTGGCAATTTTCCAGTCTTTACCGCAGTTCCGAGGGCCCAGAAAAAGGGGGCAGTTGCGCCCGATCGCCCATATTTTCCCCTAGTTTTTCCCCTAGCTTTTCTCTCACATCAATGTAAGGAATTTGGCTGCTTTCCTCCGTAGAGGGCATCCCCACCTGTCCTTGACGCCAAGCTAACAAATTATACAAAGAGCCGATCGGGTCTTGGCCCGGCCGCAGGGTATAAATCAAATTTTGGCACACACCATTGACTTGATTCGCCGTGCAGATGACATTTTGGCCGTTCATCTGACCAACGGTAATGTACCTCAGCATTCGGTTGCGGCGATAGCTTTCGAGGCGTTGGCTGACCAATTGACACCGAGTTGCCGGATCGTAGCCCGAACCGGAAAAATAATCAGAAGTCCACTCAATCCAAGGCTCTACTGCACCTTGAGGGTTTTGGTACAGCGTCACCGGCGCACCTGTCGAGGTGCTGCACCAAAATCCGCTTTCCCCCACTGTCGGCCGGGCATAACTTGGCGCAGAAGCCACTGTCAGAGCGCACAGGGCGATCGCTGCTGTCGCCAAAACTTTTGTTAATTGCTGTTCGATCATGTTTTCGCTCGATTTTTAGTAAATTTGTTACAAAAAGCACCTGATTCTGCGATAATAATCTTGATACGCAAGTTAATTAGAGATCCAAATCACAGCAAATTTCAGCTCGATCGACTGCACATCAGAAACTCGGAATCATGGCCGACACTCACAGGTGCAGCCTTACGGAAACCAGTTTTTTTTGTACTTCAGTTTGCTGAAATCTTCTGTATGTTGTTCGCTACTTGTACATTCCTTATCGCGGTGCTTTCGGCGCGGTTGTTGAACCATGCCACAATACGTGGCCAACTCTAAATTCTGTCGTCATTACTACTATCAAACTCAAGCTTTCGCCAACCGGAAAGAGGCTGTTACCTCAGACCTTGGAATAGCTAAATTTGCATCGGGTACATCACACCACTGACAAGGTATTTGATCTAACTTGTGATTTAAATCGCGAGGTCGATCTGCGGAGATACGAAGACGGCAGGGTTGCACCAATGAGGGGAGATACCCCTCTTGTGTAATCTAACACTAAAATAAAGGTATTAGCAAGCAATATTTCGGACATTTTTGATTGCCGACCGTAGAATCAGGGTTTCATGGCGATCCTCTGCGAGGGCTACGCTAACGAGGCACACGATACGCTTTCGGGTAAATCAAGGGTTTCAGGCTGCGATCTAAAAACTGTCCGGACTATTAAACAATAACTCTGAACTTATTTTCGTCTTCATACTGCGGAAATACTTCTAAGTGAGTGTAATTAGGGATTAAGTGCTTGCTACCACCAAAATTCTGCCCGACCTACACTGACGTTTAGTTGAGTATTAAAAAGTTATGAACCTTATCTGCAAACAGTTCGGGTATTTAGCGACTGGATTAATTTTGATCGGGGGTAGCAGTTGTTCTAGCTACGATGCAGCAGCTAAATCAGCCGAAAACCAGAGCCAACCCTCAGCAAGAACCCGTCAGTTCCCGCACCTACAGCTAACCGGCAATCAACTTGATAGTCGATCGGCCCCACCGGAGCCCTCTAACTCTGTTAGCTCGGTTTTACCGAGTACCAAAGTACCAGAAAGCACAGCTACAGTTACGGTTTATGAGGTAGACAATCTTTGTCAAAGTCTGAAGCCAGCAACAGTTACAGGCCCAGATAACCAGTTAATGTCATCGGCCGTTAATGAAGTATTAAAGCAGGAGATTTTCGCTAGTCTGGGTTTAGTTGGTTATCGGCTTAAAATCGATCGCGACCTCGGCATCGCTACCGTAGATTTACGGGCCTCAGGGAATTCGCGCCAGAAATTGCAAAATCTGTCAAGCTGTCAGATGTTAGGTTTGTTCGGAGGCGTGCGCCAAACCTTAACCAGTTATGCTCCTTGGCAAATTAAAACAGTCCGTTTTACAGAGCTCGGACAGGACATTGTGAGTACCGTTCGAGAATAATCCCTTAAAATTATGGGAGAGCGTACAACCAGTTTCTACGTAATTCCTATGGATGGTGCCCGCCTCTTGTAACACCAACAAAATTTTTATGACCCTACCTGACGGCCCCGAAAACCCCCCCTTCTTGCAACTAATTCAATGGATTGGCGATCCGCTGACATACATGGACGGCAACGCCAAAAAGTACGGGGAGATTTTCACGACTCGATGGGGCAACCTTGAACCCTTCGTGATGATCCACAACCCGCAAGCGATCCAGGAAATGCTCAACAGCAAGGCGCTTGATGCTCCAGGCGATATCAACGGTATTCTCAAACCAGTCCTGGGGGAACAATCGATGATTGTAATCTCCGGAGAAAAGCACAAACGGCAACGTCAATTATTGATGCCACCCTTTCACGGGGAACGGATGCGAAACTACGGCCAGCAAATTTGCGATATTACCCAAGATGTTGCTAGCAAGTGGAAGGTCGATCGACCTTTTGTCGCCCGCACAGCCATGCAGGAAATCACCATGCGGGTAATTTTGCAAGTAGTCTTCGGACTGAATGAAGGGCCGCGGTTGCAGCAACTTTCCCCGCTGCTGGCTTCAATTATCGATATGACCGGCTCTCCGGTGCGATCGAGTATCCTATTTCTGCCCTGGTTGCAGCAAGATTGGGGCCCTTGGAGTCCTTGGGGACGCATGAAACAGCAGCGCCAAAAAATTCACGAACTGATGGACGGCGAAATAGAAGAGCGCAAACAGCAACCAAATGCCGATCGTACCGACATTCTCAGCTTAATGATGGCCGCCCGCGACGAAAACGGCGAACCAATGACGAATGAAGAATTGCGCGACGAATTAATGACGCTGTTGTTTGCTGGCCACGAAACCACAGCAACAGCGCTAGCTTGGGCCTTTTACTGGATTCACAGTTTGCCCTCGGTACGCCAGAAACTGCTGCCAGAATTGGACAGTTTGGGCGAAAACCCCGACCCAATGGAGATTTCCCGCTTGCCTTACCTGAGTGCAGTTTGTCAAGAGACACTGCGAATTTACCCAGTGGGAATGCTGACATTTCCGCGAGTAGTGCGGGAACCCGTGGAACTAATGGGCCATCAACTCGAACCGGGTACGGTGGTTTTCGGCTCAATTTATTTAACCCACCGCCGGGAAGATTTGTATCCAGAACCGCTGCAATTCAAGCCTGAACGGTTTTTGGAGAGGCAATTCTCGCCTTACGAATATTTGCCCTTTGGGGGCGGTAGTCGCCGTTGTATCGGCTTAGCGCTGGCGCAGTTGGAAATGAAACTGGCGATCGCAACCATTTTGCGCGATTTCGACTTAACCTTAGCCGAGAAAAAGCCCGTACAAGCCAAACGCCGAGGGGTGACTTTAGGGCCGGCGGGCGGTGTGCGGATGGCCTTCCTGGGGCGACGGATGCGGCAGCAGATGCCTGAACCTGTTGCTAGTGGCGTTTGAACTCGCAGCACCCAAGCCGGGGTGTAGCCATCGCACTTTTGCTCTTTGAATGCAAACAATTTAGGCAGGATGTGCGATCGACCCGCCTTTTTTATGTAGCGAGTGCTACACAAAAATAGCTAGAATCCTTAACCTGTAACCATCACCGCCCTCAAATTTCAAAATTCCAGTCTAAAATAGTAGAAGCCTTGCAAACATACCCAAAAAGTAAAAGTGGGTGATTGCAATAGTCCTCTTGATATCTAGAAGACTTGCCTGCCATACTTTAAAAACATATGCATACCCTGTTATTCAGCAAAGGTCGGAAGCGTGTTGGCAATGCCAGCAATCTTTCGGCCTCTTTATTTTTTGGGTACTGAAAACCTTCGGCTAGAGACGCACAAGGCAACTCAAAAATATAAATTCTCGCTATCTTCTCATCTGGCATCTCCTCAATTAGAGTGGTTTTGCCTCCAATTGAAAAAGGATCCGGCAGCAAGTTTAAGGAATTACTGTGGGTGATTGCAATAGTCCTCTTGATATTTATAAGGCTTGCCTGCCATACTTTAAAAACATATGCATACCCTGTTATTCAGCAAAGGTCGGAAGCGTGTTGGCAATGCCAGCAATCTTCCGGCCTCTTTATTTTTTGGGGTACCGAAGACCTTTGGCTAGAGATACCGAAGGCAAGGCAAAAGTATAAATTCTCCTCCTCTCCTCAATTAGAGTGATTTTGCCTCCAATTGAAAAAGCATCCGGCAGCAAGTTTAAGGAATTACTAAGGAATGATTAATAACTTGTTAAACAATCTCCTTGTGCACCCGATCTCAATCTTCTGTTTTGAGAAATTCCGATACCGAGACAGACTTGGGGAGGCTCTCGATATCTTGAATTTCGCTTTCATGGGCAAAAAACTCGACTTCTTTGTCATCAATCTGGATCTGATAGCTAGCGGTAGCAGTCACAATCCGCCGCTTTTTTTTATCTTCTATTAAAACCCAACACACCACAGGCCTTACCCACCTCTCAACGTGCTGGCTTTGCTTCGTACTCCCAAAGGCATACCAGCCTTTAGCTTCAATAATTTGAAGCACTTTAAAATCGTTACTTGCCATAAATATCAGGTTCGCGTTAACTTGACTATTATTCTGAGATCGAAGGGCACGCTTCCTAAGCGGAGCAAAGCTTTGGAAATTATAAGCTGGACTGGACAACCAGATTTTTCGTCGGGAATCAGCCAGTTAGCAGAGCATAGTCTGCTTTGTTACTCGCTAAAGTTAGTTCGATATTTTGCTACTCTCCCACAATTACGGGGAAGTATCGATACCGCCTCCTCAAAAAGTAGTCTTGCCCTCGGCTCAACACCAGCTAACTCAATCTTCGCTAGCTGCATTTAAGTGGATGCCAACTGCTTCTAACGCCTGGTTGGTAAGAGCGATGGGCATACAAGACTGTTCGGATTTTATGCTGCAATCAACGGTCATTTTTACCAGCTCTGCTAAAAATTAACTAAAGATTGCCGCTTTCAATTCTAAGCCTGGGTGCGCGTAATTCTCAATTAATTGTATGGTGTAGTTGATTATTGCCAAACTGTCGATCGCACAAAACAGCCGTGTCTAACTCTTCGATTACCATCACCGTTAAACTATTCGCCGCCTTCAGTGAAGCCTACGGCGTTTCGGAACTTACACTAGAACTTCCTCCCGAAACCCCGGTATCTGAAGTGCTCGAAAGCTCGATCGGCCAATACCCTCAATTAGAACAGTGGCGCGATCGTACCCGCTTCGGCGTCAACCTAGAATTCGTCTCCCCCGACACCATCCTCCAAGACGGCGACGAAGTTGTACTCATCCCCCCCGTCAGCGGTGGATAATACAATTTTGGATTTCCTCAAGGTACGTAGTTGCGCTTCAGCGCTCTTTCTTTATATCTATGAAAGAGCGCTTGCATCGCAACAACGTACCTTTGCTTTAAATATGAGAGTTGCGTCTAGGACTTACCCAGCACAAAAAACTTTATAAAGTTTTGAAATTAGTTTTGCAGCAAAATTGTTCTTGAGTTCGGTTAATTGAGATAATTTTCCTCTGGGCCAGCATTCCCCAGCAGAGCTTAAAACCCTTTCTGAGAAAGAGATTGAGGACTATCAGTCAACCTCCAATTTCGGGCAAGAAACTGCCAAAAATTAATCCCGACTAAAAAAATCGGGTATAGTTGACGGGGTAGATCGAGCGTGCTAATCTTTCCTAAGACTTAAGAAAACATCGCAAAACTAGAGAGTTGAGCTATGACCCAGGCGACCAGAACCCAATCCACAGCAGCAACCTTCACAGCCCTCAAATGTAAAGAATGCGGCGAAGAGTACGAACTCCAAGCCAAGCACGTCTGCGATTGCTGTTTTGGCCCGCTAGAAGTCAAGTACGACTACGACGCCATCCGCCGCCGCGTCACTCGCCAAACCATCCAAGCAGGCCCCAACTCAATCTGGCGCTACCGCGAATTTTTACCAGTCGCTACAGAAAACGTCATCGATGTCGGCACGGGGATGACTCCTTTAGTAAAATCCCACCGCTTAGCGCGCCGCCTCGGTCTCAAAAATCTTTACATTAAAAATGATGCCGTCAATATGCCCACTCTGAGCTTTAAGGACAGAGTGGTGTCAGTCGCCCTCAGCCGAGCGAGAGAATTGGGTTTCACAACAGTATCTTGTGCCAGCACTGGCAACTTAGCTAACTCCACGGCTGCGATCGCCGCCCACGCCGGACTAGATTGCGTAGTCTTCATCCCCTCCGACTTAGAAGCAGGCAAAGTCCTAGGCACCTTAATTTACAATCCGACTGTGATGGCAGTTCACGGCAACTACGACCAAGTTAACCGCCTCTGCTGCGAAGTAGCCAATACACACGGCTGGGGATTTGTCAACATCAACTTGCGCCCCTACTATTCCGAAGGCTCGAAAACCCTCGGCTACGAAGTTATCGAACAACTAGGTTGGAAATTGCCCGATCACGTAGTTGCTCCCCTCGCTTCCGGTTCTTTGTTCACCAAAATCTATAAAGGCTTCAACGAATTCACCGAAGTCGGCTTGGTTGAAGGCAAGAAAGTCCGGTTCAGCGGCGCTCAAGCTGACGGCTGTTCCCCGATCGCCCAAGCATACCGCGAAGGTCGCGACTTCGTAACACCAGTCAAACCGAATACAATTGCTAAATCGATCGCGATCGGCAATCCAGCAGACGGAATGTACGCCCTCGACATCGCCCGCAAAACAGGCGGAAACATCGAATCCGTCAGCGACACCGAAATCATCGAAGGCATGAAACTGCTAGCAGAAACCGAAGGCATCTTCACCGAAACCGCAGGCGGCACGACGATCGCAGTCTTGAAAAAACTCGTAGAAGCAGGTAAAATCGACCCCGAAGAAACCACCGTCGCCTACATCACCGGCAACGGCTTGAAAACCCAAGAAGCCGTCCAAGGTTACATCGGCGAACCCATCACCCTCGAACCAAAACTGGAAGCCTTCGAGCGCGCCCTCGAACGCGCCCGGACACTCGAACGTTTGGAATGGCAGCAAGCTTCTGTTTAATAGTTATTGGTTGTTGGTTATTGGTTATTGGAATCAACAACTAACAATTAACAACTGACAACTCACAACTGACAACTCACAATTAACAACTAACCATGACCGTTAAAGTTTTAATTCCCACACCACTGCAAAAATTCACTAACAATCAAGCCACAATAGAATGCGGTGGTGCAAACATTTCCGAACTGATTGAAGCGTTAGAAACAAATTGTCCCGGCATCAAAAAAAGCCTGTGCGACGAACAAGGATCGCCTCGAAGATTTCTCAACTTCTACGTCAACAGCGAAGACATCCGGTTTTTGGAAGGTACGGAAACTGCTCTTAAAGATGGTGATGAAGTGAGTATTGTCCCAGCCGTTGCTGGTGGTTGATTTTTGACCGCAGATTTAAGCAGATAAACACAGATGAACGCAGATAGTTGTTAAATCTATCTGCGTTTATTTGTGGTTAAAATCGATTGATTTTTTTTGAGAAAATTTGACACTAAAAAAGCTGATTTATGAATCAATACGGTTCAGTTAACACTGTTAATTCCCCGGAGATCCCCCTCGCATCCCCCTGATAGTCGGAGGACGAAAGAGCAACTTCTTGTTTTCTTGTTCAGTATTCTGACCATAGCAATCCTAAATCATTTGTGAATTTCTTACTTTCTCCCCTTAGTAAGGGGAGGGTTGGGAGGGGTAAAACTTTTACGACTCCTGCAATGATTGCTATATCTGCATCATAAAATCAGTCAATAGTCTAATCTCAAATATTTACGCATTAACAGCTTTTCCTAATACTTGTCTTAGCTCATTCACCTGACAATTTTGTGCCAGTTGAATCAAGTGTTGAGCGAAAGCAGCGCATTCCGGATGAGTTTGTTGTACATATGCGGCAACTTCGGCAAGTTCGTCTAAATCCCCCCATTTGACTAAATCGTTCAGTTGCGCTAGAAGGTTGGCTGGGGGTAGCTGCGACTCTCGGATGTCGGATACAGGAGGTGTCGGTTCTGGTGTCGCCACATTTTCATACACCCATTCCAACTTCAGATATTTTTGTAGCAAAGCCAGCAACAATTCTGCGTCAATGGGTTTGGGCAAAAAGTCGTCTGCACCCGCATCCAAACTTTGAAATTGATCGGCTTCAAAGACACTGGCTGAGGAGGCGATCGCAACGACTTGTTTCAATGTTGGCGATTGGCGCAGGTGTTGCAGCAATTCAAAGCCGTGCATTACAGGCATCATTAAGTCTGTAATCACTGCATCGGGTGGCTGTGTAACGGCTTTTTCTAGCGCTTCTTTTCCATTGCTTGCTTCGATAACTTCAAATCCAATTGGTTCAAGAAGATTAACTAATACTGCACGATTTTCCCACTTATCATCCACCGCTAAAATGCGCTGTTTTGTGCCTCGATATCCTGCGATCGTACCTTGTTGAGAGGTGCGAGAAATTGTTGCCCAACTTTGCGATTCTGGAACTTCTATATCGAAAGAGAAAATACTTCCTTTACCCAGTTGGCTTTGTGCCTTAATTTGACTGCCCATTAACTCCACAATTTTCCAACTAATTGCCAGTCCCAAGCCAGTGCCTTCTGCTTGTTTTTTCGTATTTCCCACTTGTTCAAAGGGTAGAAAAATTGTGTCTAATTGCTCTGGAGTCATCCCAACTCCTGTATCGCTAACTTGGAAGCGCCAGCGATAGGTTGATGGATCTGATGCGATCGCCTGTGCTTGAATCGCGAAAGTCACGCCACCTTGTTCTGTAAATTTGATGGCGTTTCCCAGCAAATTAATTAAGACTTGTCGCAGCCGCTTTTCATCAGCATGAATACCGACAGGTAGGTTAGATTCGGGTACGTATATAAAGTCAATTCCTTTTTCTTCGGCACGGACGCGACAAATTTCGGTAACTGCTTCTAAAAAAGAGGGAAAATGGAAATCTGTGGGAATGAGTTCTAGTTTGCGAGCTTCAATTTTAGAGAGGTCTAAAATATCGTTAATTAAAGTTAAAAGGTGATATCCGCATTGATAAATAATCCCCAATCCTTTTTTATGTTTTTTCTCCAAGTGCTTGGAACGTTGAAGGATTTGGGCATAACCAAGAATGCCGTTGAGTGGAGTTCTCAGTTCGTGACTCATATTAGCGAGAAATTCGCTTTTGGCTTGATTGGCATTGTCGGCAGCTTCTTTAGCTTGTTTGAGTTCGATCGCGCGCTGTTGGGATTCTTCAAGTAAAATTTTATTTTCCTTTAAAGCCCCTGCTAATTGTTCAGTGCGATCGCGAACTCGCTGTTCTAAGTTACTTAGCAAATCGGATAATCGCTCAATTGTAGAGTTCACACCCAATTGCAGCTCTCCTATTTCATCGGATTGAATTTTGCGATCGCAGCGCACATCTAGACTGCCGGATTCAACTTGTTTGAGAATCTGTAAAATTTCTTTAATTCTGCTAAATATTGTAGAATTAAACAGCAATAAAATTGCAGCAGATGTTGCAGCAATACAAGCAGATGACCCCAGTAAAAATATAATAATAATGTCTTTCTTGCGGTTTTGAATTCGCTCGATTCCAGCTTTGATATACAAAAAACCAATCAATTTTCCATCTTCTAGACGCAGCGGTGCAATGTGGATTAATCCATCGGAAACTGCGATGACTTGCTTCACCTTAAAGGTTTGCTCGAAGTTTTCCTCAATCTTGAAGCCTGCGATCGCTTTAACCGATTTGCCTACATCCTCTGAATTCATCGAATAATAGACTTTGCCGTTAGTTCCAATTGCTAATGTATCTAATAACTTTTCTCCCACAAGGTTTTCCATCACAGCGCGATCTCTGACTGCTTCATAATTTAGCAACCCTTGAGCAATTAGTTTTGCTGGCAATTGGATTTGTGTTGTGAGTGTTTTATCAATCTCATTAGAAAATCGATTGACATAGTAAGAACCCATTAAAGTGAGTGCAACGATCTCAACACCAATGACTGCTGTCCCAATCTTAAATGCTAAGCTTTGCCAAAACTTTTTCATGATTTATTGAATTTTCGATAAAATTTGTTGGTAGGAATTTTTAGCAGTAATCTCACCCGCTAGAAGATTTCTGATTTGTTGATGAAGCACCTTCGATAAATTGCGATTTTTGGCTCCAAATAGATAACCCGTGTAGTTAGAATAATGCACATTGGCACCATACCGGGCAGTGATATCACTTTGAAACTCTCCGAAACTATCTATCCCAGATTCAGCAACAGCGAGATTTCCCCTAATTCCCGTCGGATTTCTGGTATAGCGAACCCATTTTTCTGCAACTTTTGGTGTACACCAATTCATCAGCAATTTAATAGCGCTATCGCGATTTTTAGAGTTTTTTAAGACTCCCCAAGTTGGGATATAACCTCCTAAATAATGGTTAGTTTTTTGAAAAGAAGGCAGTTCTACAGGGACAATCTTAGACATTTTTTGAGCATCCATTCCGTGCCAGTGGCTGTACATCCAAGTGCCATTGACATAAAAGAGAGCGCGATCGTCCAACATGAGATGTCGGGTATTTGCCCAATTATTTTCTCGATGCGATGGAATCAATGGATTAAACTTACCTAGCGTTTCTAATGCTTGTAATGTTTTGAAGAGGGCAGCATTCTTTTCAGATGAACCGACTTCCGATTTGGCTTCCTTAAAATCTAAAATTTCTGATTTGACTAAATTTTGAAACAGAATCTCTAGTGTCATCCAATCTTTGCTCTCATAAAATGTGGCGATGTTATTTTTAGTTTGGCGATTGTAGAGATTTACAGCTTCAGCATAACCGAGGAGGTCATCAAAAGTCATTCCTTCATATTTGATTTTAATGCCTATTTGAGCGGCAACATTTTTATTATAAAACAGCGCATGATAATATCCCTCTATATAAGGGCCGACTAAAAATCCCCCGGTTTGATTGCGATAGCTCGGATCTTGAATAATAAAAGGTTTTTGTGTTTCTGTAAATCCTGCAACTTCTTCAAAGTTGACGAGATGTTGTTCTCCCCATTTAGGATTGCCTAACTCTTCTGAAACTAGGGTGTAAATATCTTCATCCAACCAAACAATATCCCAATCTAACTTTCCCGATCGAATTGCAGATGCGATCGCTTTGGCTGTCCCCGGTTTATGCGCCAAATTCAGTTGTTGCCAAAATTTAAGTTTGAGAGCGATATTCTGATGTAAAAATGAGAACTCTTGTGCCACTTCTCGTACCAAAACCTCGCGTTTATCTTCCCTTAACCAGTGCCCCATCCAGTTAAGCTGATTTTGAGCAGCAAAGGAATTTGAATCATTTTCACCAGTCAACTCAATACCGCGCTCTTTAGGAGGGGAATCAGAATGAAATGGGAATGGATTGCAGCTTGTGAAGCCGAGTCCAAGTGCAAAAAAAGGTAGTGTATTAAATGTTCTACGTTTCATAAAGTTTATTGGTGTCACACCTTATTTATAGTCTACCCTAGGGCGTCGGTACAGTAGAATATTTTGACAAAAAGAACGAAATATGTGTTATGTAGGGGCGATCGCATGAGGGCGACAGTAGATCGCGACGCGATCGCCAACCATTTTTTTTTCCTCATGCGATCGCCCTGCCAAGGTCTACATCAACATACATACTATGCCACTTGTGTCAATTTCTTTTACTGAACCGATGCCCTAGTTGCTCGGTAAAATTAACTTTCGATGCTTTATAAAACATTCACACTGAAACGGTATAACTGAGGAAAGCGGTTGCTATAAATGCTTAAGTTTCAGCATTTAATTAAGTAAAATTAAATAATGGGAGTGGTGGTAAAAATAAAACTTTTACCACCACTCCCATTGTTTAATAAATACCATGAAAAATCGATCCAATTTAATAGCTAATCCTTCTTTTTAGGGTCGATAGGATTTAGATCGTTCCCGGTGGCATCCGAATAATATATTTGGATGATTGAAATACTCACCGACCTGAAGGAACGGTGATTCTTGACGCTTCATCGGGGAAAAGCTACCGAAGTAGTCTTACAGTCCCGAGCGCGTCCGTTTAAAGTCGTGGCGATTCCCCATCCCGACTTGTTCTATATTCTTAGCAGCATTCTCATCTCTATCTTGCTCGGTGCCACAACTTAAACAAAGAACCGAACGAATAGATAAATCAATCTTGCCCCATTTAAACCCACAGTCTGCACACACTTGACTGGTAGGTTCCCATCTACTAATTACTTTGAACTCCCTACCAAACTTCTCCGACTGACGCTCGCAAAGTGTTCGGAATTCTCTCCATCCTTGCCGACTAATTGCCCTGGAAAGCTTCCGGTTTTTGACCATGCCCGACACGTTCAAATCCTCCAAAACAATCACTTGGTTTTCGTTAACTATTTTGGTTGACAATTTGTGCAGGAAATCTTTACGGGTATCGGCAATTTGATTGTGCAACTTGGCAATTCTGATGCGAGTTACATTTCTTCTCCTAGAATCTTTTGGTTGGCGGGCTAATTTGCGTTGCAGTTTGCGAACTTTCTGGTCTAACTTTTTATAGCTAGGACTTTCGGCTTTCTCGCCATTACTCATCACCGCAAAGGTTTTAATCCCTAAATCAATCCCGATACTTGGATTCTTAGCCTCAGACTGAATTGGCTGAACTTCTACGACAAAACTCAGGAAATAGCGGTTTGTACAATCCTTGATTACCGTGACAGAGCTAGGCTCAGATGGTAACTTTTGCGACCAAATCGGCTTGACAATCCCAATCTTGGCTAAATAGACACCACCGTCCTCCGACCTGGAGAAACCGCGAAGAGTAAATCTAGCAGATTAATTGTTAGTCCTCTTTTTGAACTTGGGATACCCAACTTTACGTCCTTTTCTCTTGCCTTTGCAGGAATCGAAAAAGTTCTTAAAAGCTGTCTCCAAATCGGCTACGGATTGCTGCAAAGGAACTACCGATACTTCCCTTAGCCAGGCTCTTTCTTCGGATTGCTTGGCTTGAGTAATTACTATTTTCTGGAGTTCTGCTGATTTAAATCTTCTTTCTGATTGCTTGCAAAGTGCAAGAGCATCGTTCCAGGCTAGCTCGAACACAGCCAAACAATTGAGCCAAGCTCTGTCGTTGTTGGTCGGTTGGATAGATTCTGTACTGATACCTTGCTTTCATTATTTTTTGCTGTTTGATTTACTCGACCATACCATATATTATTGATCTAATCGATAAAATTAAAGAGAATTAAAGCCGTCCTATAAGGACGGGGCTTCAGACCCATTCTTTTGGTGAGAGTGCGAGCGGATCGAAAAGCGACATAGATCGATCGCTAAGACGATCGCACTCTTATAATTCCAATGCTACCGGATTTGATATTATCTGCCGTTGAAAAACAAATCCCTGGCGCAAAGCCAGGGATTACTAATACTAGGAGACAACGGAAGCTACTTTTGCAGCAGTCCGAGGACGACGACGACCTGTTACTGCATTAGCCGGGACTGGTACTGGGGATGGCAATGATGGTGATGATGATGATGATGATGGTGATGATGATGATGCTAGCTTAGGTGCTTCAATCGAAAGCTGAGCTCTTTGCACAAATTCCGATCGCACTGCTTCTTCAGGAATTTGCATCAGGAATACCAGCATCGGATTGCTTTGCAGTTGCCGGCGCAGCACTCGCCCAATTGCTTTTTCGATTTGGGTTTGAACTCCTACCCAGTCAACATTAACTGGCGATTCAGCAGTAGCAGGTAGGACAAATTCCGACCAGCGATCGCTCAAAACTGTTTCAATGGTTTGATTGATTAGTCCGATCGTTTCCGCGCGATCGGCGGATGTCACTACACCTTTTAAGTGGACTTCTGGCTTAGCGACTAACTTGCCTTCCCAGTTCACAGCTGCCGCTACCGTTACAGCGCCATCTCCGGCTAACTGCTGACGTTCCTTGAGGACGTTTGCTTTGACTACGCCCGATCGCGAAGAGTCTACCAATTCAATTCCTGAAGGCACTTTAGTACCGAGTCGCATCGAATTTTCGGTCAACTCAACCACATCGCCGTTGTCAATAATCACCATATTGCTCGCGGGAATGCCCATGCTTTGAGCAGTCTTGGAGTGCTGAACCAGCATCCGGTGTTCTCCGTGGACGGGTAAGAAGAACTTGGGACGAGTCATGTTAATCATTAACTTTTGGTCTTCTTGACAGCCGTGGCCGGAAACGTGAATTCCTTTGTCGCGGCCGTAAACCACGTTTGCTCCCAGCATCATCAGTTTATCGATCGTATTTACCACTGCGATCGTATTTCCAGGAATCGGATTAGCCGAGAAAATGACTGTATCGCCCTTTCTGATTTTCACTTCATGATGTTCGCCGTTAGCAATGCGAGTCATCGCCGCCATCGGTTCGCCTTGGGAACCTGTAGTTAAAATCAAAACCTTGTCATCTGGCAAATTGCGGATTTCTTTCAACGGTTTGAAAATACTATCTTCGCATTTGATGTAGCCGAGATTGCGGCAGTGAGCGATGACGTTCAGCATCGAGCGGCCAACCACTCCGACATACCGATTGTTTTTCTTAGCCAATTCCAAAACAATTTGCAATCGGTGTACCGAAGAAGCAAAAGTCGTCAGCATCACTCGTCCCGTTGCTTGAGCGATAATTCTGTCTAAATTCGGAGCTACAGAACGTTCTGAAGCGGTAAAACCAGGAACTTCCGAGTTAGTAGAATCGCTGATCAAGCACAGCACGCCTCTTTCGCCGTACTCCGCCAGCTTTTGCAAATCAAAATGCTCGCCGTCTACAGGAGTGTGGTCAATTTTAAAGTCTCCAGTGTGAATAATAATTCCGACGGGAGTGTGAATTGCCACAGTGAAACTGTCGGCCATCGAGTGAGTGTTGCGAATGTATTCAACTAAGAAATGCTTACCAATTCTGACCGTATCCCGGGGGCGAACAGTCCGCAATTCAGTGCGGTGAGACACTCCGGCTTCTTCCAATTTTCCGGCGAGCAAAGCCATCGCCAAGCGCGGGCCGTAGATGACTGGAATTTCAAATTGTTTGAGGTGATAGGGGATGCCACCGATGTGATCTTCGTGACCGTGAGTCACGATCATACCTTTAATTTTGTGGTTGTTTTCCCGCAGGTAAGTCATGTCTGGGAGGACAATATTTACACCGTGCATTCCATCTGTGGGGAAAGCTAAACCTGCATCTAAAAGAATTATTTCGTCGCCGTACTCGAACACACAAGTGTTTTTACCGATTTCGTGCAGCCCGCCGAGGGGAATAACTTTTAGAGCTGATGCAGTTGTATTTTTGATCATGCGTATCCTTTGTTAGTTATTTTTGTTATGAGTCTGTTGTCTGTTGTCTTTTGTCTGTCGTCTTTTTTCGGCTGTTGGTTAGTAGGGCGATTTTTTTCCACATATTTATGATGGAAAACTCCCCTGCGGGTTTTGCGAACCCGTACAGTCAGTTGTCTTCAGTCTTGAGTCTTTAATTCCCAGTCTTTAATCCTTGACAGTCAGTTACTTACTAACAGTTAATGACTAATGACTGATGACGTTCGCGAGTTCCGAGGCTCGCACTACTGACCGATCGCAACTAATATTCAGTTGTCTGAAAACTCGTTCTCGCCTATCTAGCTAGCAGATACTGCGGCTAGCTGACTCAGTACGTCCTTTAACTTTTGAGTTACCTCAACGGGCGGAGCGCACAGGGGCGGACGGGTGGAACCCACATCCCAGCCTTGAAGTTTAAGAGCTGCCTTAACGGGAATGGGATTTGTGGTGAGAAAAAGAGCTTTAAACAGGTCAAAAAGTTGCAAGTGAATCTGGGTAGCGACTTGAACTTGACCGGCCTCGAAAGCTTTAATCATCTGTTGCAGTTGCTCTCCTACCAGATGGCTGGCTACGCTAACTACACCAGATCCTCCTACCGCCAACATTGGCAAAGTTAGGGAATCATCTCCAGAATAGATCGCAAATTCCGGTGATGTCAAGCACCGAATTTGACTTGCTTGATCTAGGTTGCCACTTGCTTCTTTGACTGCCACAATGTTGGGGATTTCTGCCAATCGAGCTACTGTCTCGGGCAACATATTCTGGCCAGTGCGACCGGGGATGTTATATAACATTATAGGCAATTCTGGAGCAGATTGCGCGATCGCCCGAAAATGATTGTACAAACCTTCTTGCGGCGGCTTGTTGTAATAAGGAACTACCTGCAAACAGCCGTCTAACCCGAGTTTAGCTGCTTTTTGCGTAGCTTCGATGGCTTCTGAGGTCGAATTCGACCCGGCTCCTGCGATTACCAAAGCTTTACCGGCTACTGCCTTTTGTACCACCTGAAATAATTGGTACTCTTCATCCCAGCTCATAGTGGGAGATTCGCCCGTAGTTCCGCACATTACCAAGCTATCCGTACCGCGATCGGCTAAATGAATTGCCAATTGTTCTGCTACCGCATAGTTAACACTGCCGTCTTCCTTAAACGGCGTAATCATTGCAGTCAGAACCCGTCCAAACTTTACCACACTTTCTCCGATTTTAGACTGTTGATTTTTGATTTTAAATTTTTGATTTCAGATGCAAGATTTATCTAAAATCTTCATTTCAATTGCCCTATTGTCAGATTCAGTCGATTTTAGATGTTAAATTTTAGATGTTAAATTGACTCCACAGATGAATCTGGGTTCTTCAACTAGGCTCTAAAATTTTGAGATCTCCACTCCTGACGTAGGGGACTTGCATCTATTTTTTGGGCCCACTCGCCCTAAGTAGAAATAGCCGCTGCTTGTTGGATTTGCAGCAAACCTTTGTCTGCTAGCAACTCAGCTATTTGCACCGCATTTAAAGCAGCCCCTTTGCGAATTTGATCGCCGCTCAGCCACATCTCCAACCCGCAGGGGTGAGAAATATCTTGGCGAATCCTGCCGACTAGCACTTCATCCTTACCGCTGGCCTCGACGGGCATCGGGAAATAATTAGCTTGCCAGTCTTCTACCAGCTTAACGCCGATCGCCTCCTTTAAGATTTCCCTAGCGTCGATCGGGCTAAAAGGCTCTGCAAACTCCAGATTAATCGCCTCCGAATGGGCGCGGAGTACGGGAACCCGGACGCAAGTCGCACTAATTCTAATCTCGTCAGTACCAAAAATCTTCCGAGTTTCGTTGACCATTTTCATCTCTTCCTCACAATACCCTAAATCGTTAATTGGTGTATTGTGCGGAAACAAGTTAAAAGCCAAGGGGTAGGGAAAAATATCGGTTTTGGGAATTTCCCCTGCCAAAATTGCTCTGGCTTGATCTTTCATTTCCTCCATTGCCCTGGCGCCCGCGCCGCTGGCAGACTGGTAAGTCGCTACAACTATGCGCTTGACTGGTTTAACTTTGTGCAGCGGCCAAACGGCAACTGCCATCAAAATCGTGGTGCAGTTGGGATTAGCAATGATACCTCGGTGAGTTGCCGCAGCTTGGGGATTGACTTCGGGAACAACTAGAGGTACCGTCGCATCCATACGGAAAGCGCTGGAATTGTCGATTACCACGGCCCCGGCTGCCACTGCTTTCGGAGCCCACAGTTTAGAGATAGAACCGCCGGCGGAGGCGAGCACTAGATCTACATTATCGAACGATCGCTCCGATACAGCTTCGACCGGCAACATCTCGCCGCCAAAGGGCAAAGTTGTGCCTGCTGAACGTTCCGAAGCCAGCAGCTTCAAGTCTGAAATGGGAAAACTCCGGCTGTGCAGGAGTTCTAGTAACTCGGCACCGACTGCGCCGGTGGCTCCTAAAATGGCAACTCGATAGGATTGAGACAAATTAGTTTCCTCCACAAATTAGAGTCTAAACGATCGAAATCTAAAATTTAAATAACTGCAATACTGAATAAGCTTTTGTGCATCTGGAGAGGGGGAGAGGGGGAGAGGGGGAGAGGGGGAGAGAGAGGATTTTTGATCGGTTTAGGAAATATACAATTTCAATGCACAGTAGCCGATCGAACTAAATTAATTTTATGCGACATCAGGGCGCGAGCAGATGGCAAGGGTGCAAGTAACCGAGGTGGTCGATCGTACTCAATCTTAGTTTAGCATCTTTTGCCATCTGCTCGCGCCCAATCCACATCAAGTTGGTTTTGGGATACCTGCATTTGAGCAAACGCATCCATTCAATCCGATCGCCCGCTCATGCCGGTCGGATTGACATCCGAGGGCGATATATGCTATGGTGCATCGGCTATTAGCTCGACAGACGGAAATCCCCACAGTATAGTAATACTCCACTTACTGTGGGATGAAAGGCGAGCGAGATGACGATTCCACCCGCCTGCCAACAAGCGCAGGTCTTGGGAGTGGGCGGGTGAATCAGGAGACGAGCAAATAGAACCAAAACTTTCCCCAGTAAGGGTTTGAATGCTACGATTGTAGTTATTGGGCAGCCGAAAATGCTACCAATATACTGAACCTTGACAACTGAAGATAGGGGGTTTCGTAGGGAAGTGACACATTTAATTGTGGCGGCCTCCTGCGAGTAAAATTTTCAAGGCACGAAGGTGCTTGGAATTTCATTTTTGAAACCAAGAGTGGGGCGGGACGTGTTCCTCACTATAAAATGCCGTAGAGGGAAACAATTGGAGTACCTTGAAGGAAGATCTGGATATCCTTAACAGGACTCAGATGCCTACACCATAACGCTTGCAATTGGTGTAGGAGCGTCACTGGACTTAACCTCCACATTCCTAGCAGCAAAACCTAGTATCCTCAAACCAAAACTATTTGGCAAGAGCGAAAAAAGTAGCCGGAAACGACTTACAGTCTCATCCGGTAGAGGTGTTGGTAGTTATGTCGCTACAAGTCAAAGCGTACAAACTTAAAATGCAAGCAAAGTCAGATTTGTATGTATTTTATCAAAATTGTTAAATATCACAAAAGCCGATGAAAGTAACCCAGGAAAAACTTCCAGCCAGTCAAATTGGTTTGGAAATCGAAGTGCCATCAGAAAAATCAAAACAAGCTTACGAGCAGGTAATTAAACAATTCGCTCGCGAGGTCAATATTCCTGGGTTCCGCAAAGGCAAAGTTCCCCGCCAAGTTTTGCTACAGCGCCTGGGCCAGACTCGCTTGAAAGCTACAGCTTTGGAAAATTTGATTAATGATTCACTGCAAAAAGCTCTCGAACAAGAAAAAATTCCGGCAATTGGCAGTTTTGAACTCCGCACTGAGTTTGAAGAATTGCTAGGAAAGTTCGATCCAGAACAGCCTCTGACTTTTTCGGCTAAGGTTGATGTAGAACCCGAAGTAAAAATGGGTCAGTACACCGGCTTGCAGCTTCAAGCAGAAGAAGTTAAGTATGATGAGGCTCAGGTAGATGAGGTACTGGCAAAATATCGATCGGACAAAGCGACTTTAATCCCCGTAGAAGGCCGGCCAGCTCAATTGGGAGACATGGCTTTGGTTGATTTCGCAGGTAAATTTGCCGAAGCAGCCGAAGGTGAAACTCCCGCAGAAATTCCCGGCGGCGATGCCGAAGACTTTCAAGTAGAATTGTCGGAGAATCAGTTTGTACCGGGCTTTATTCAAGGCATGATCGGGATGAACCCCGGAGAAACTAGAGAAGTTTCCGTCCAGTTCCCTGATGAATATAGCAGTGAAGAATTGGCGGGAAAACCAGCAGTATTTACGATTACTCTGAAAGAACTGAAGGAAAAGGAATTGCCGGAGTTGGACGACGACTTTGCCCAAGAAGTTAGCGAGTTTGAAACTTTAGCACAACTGCGCGAATCCCTCGAAACTCGGTTTAAAACAGAGCAAGAAAACAAGTTATCAGTTAATAAGGAAAAAGCCATATCAGCAGCACTGGTTCAGCTCATAGATGTGGAAATTCCCGCAACAATGGTCGATCGCGAAATCGATTATTTGCTCAACCAACAAGCCATGCAGTTGAAAAATTATGGCATAGATATCAACCAACTGTTTACCGAAGAAAATATCGGGCCGATGCGGGAACGCTCTCGTCCGGAAGCAGTAGAAAGGCTCAAACAAACTCTAGCTCTGGCAGAAGTAGCCAAGCTGGAATCCTTATCTGTTGAACCAGCAGAAGTAGTAGCAGAAGTAGCAAAAGTCAGAAAGCAGTTTCCCAAAGGGAATTTTGACCCTGAAAAGTTGCGGGAATTTGTAGCAGAAGACTTGCTAAAACAAAAAACCCTGAAATGGTTGGAAGAAAAAGGGACAATTGAACTCCTACCTGAAGGCTCTTTGACTCCAGCAGCAGAGGAAGAAGCAGAAGAATCAGACGCCGAAGAGTCTGCTGAAGCAGTCACGAGCGCGATCGACGTGGAAGTGGTAGGCCAAGAGTAAAACCTTCTAGTTTTGCTTCTAGAAACTACCAGCGTAGGGTGCACAACGCGTAGATTTGTGCTAAAAAGCACGTCAAACGCAGTTATAGATTGTTGTTGGATGGTGTGGTCCAGATCCGGAGGTACTCAAATTCCCCCTTCTTAAGGGGGATTTAGCCTAGGGGGCAAACGAATATTTATCAACTCTTAAGCTTAAATTGATACGAATGCCTCGCACCTGATGCTTGCTATAACATGGCGCGCGGGGGCTAGAAACCCGGTTTCTTAGGGTCACGCAGTCAAACCAAGTTTTTGCAACAGAAACCGGGTTTCGGTTGGCGCATACTAAAAACAGCCACGATTGGTGAGTAACTCTTTTAACTCATTCACTCTACCAGCGTTACGCCGATCGCAGCCATCAATCTCGATCGCTCAAAACTCTCCATTCCCCCCATCTGGCTTCAGAAGAGGCATAATAGTTAAAAGCTGGCGGCTTAATTTCAAGCTTTCATCAGCAGCAAATTGTCTAGAATCCTTGACTGGTGTCTTATGGTGGTATCTCAATCTTCCAATTACCTAATTACAAGCTATAACGATTTTGATGTCAGCTCCAGCCCCAGCAATGTAGTGCCGATGGTACTAGAACAGTCGGGGATGGGCGAGCGGGCATTTGACATTTACTCGCGCTTGCTGCGGGAGCGCATTGTGTTTTTAGGAACTCCCGTAACCGACGAAGTGGCTGACTCGATCGTAGCTCAGCTATTGTATCTAGATGCCGAAGACCCAGAAAAAGATGTCCAAATGTACATCAATTCCCCCGGCGGCTCGGTAACGGCGGGTATGGCAATTTATGATACCATGCAGCAAATTCGCCCGGATGTGGTGACGATTTGTTACGGTTTGGCTGCAAGTATGGGCGCATTTCTGCTGACAGCGGGAGCCCACGGAAAGCGGATGTCTCTTCCGAGTTCCCGGATTATGATCCACCAGCCGCTCGGAGGCGCTCAAGGTCAAGCAGTAGATATTGAGATTCAAGCCAAAGAAATCCTTTATCATAAGCGTAAGCTGAATCAATTGTTAGCGCACCACACGGGTCAACCGATCGACAAATTAGAGGCAGATACAGAACGCGACTTTTTTATGTCAGCCGATGAAGCCAAAGATTACGGATTGGTCGATCGAGTTATCGCAAAAGAAAACCTTCCGGCTGCGGGAGAAAACGTCACTGCACTGAATTAAGAGGCTGTTATGTCTAAGTACGACTCCCATCTAAAATGTTCGTTTTGCGGCAAGTCTCAAGAGCAAGTGCGAAAGTTAATCGCAGGCCCCGGGGTTTATATCTGCGATGAATGCGTTGATTTGTGCAATGAAATTTTAGATGAGGAGTTGTTTGATTCGAGTGCTGTGCCCGCAGCAGCAGCGGTTCCGAAGCAGGAAACAACGCAAAAACGCCGCGCTACCTCGGGCAAAAGTATCTCGATGAGCCAAATTCCCAAGCCGAGGGAAATTAAAAATTATCTCGACGAAAATGCGATCGGTCAAGAGGAGGCGAAAAAAGTCCTCTCGGTGGCAGTTTACAACCACTACAAGCGCCTCAGCTTTATCCATGCCAAAAATAGCGGCAAGCACCCGCCGGAAGAAGTAGAACTACAAAAATCGAATATTTTGTTAATCGGGCCGACGGGCTGCGGCAAAACTCTCCTGGCTCAGACTTTGGCGGATATGCTGGACGTGCCGTTTGCGGTGGCTGACGCGACGACGCTGACGGAAGCCGGCTATGTCGGAGAAGATGTGGAAAATATTTTGCTGCGGCTGCTGCAAGTGGCAGATATGGACGTGGAAGAGGCGCAGCGCGGAATTATTTATATTGATGAAATTGACAAAATTGCCCGCAAGAGCGAAAATCCTTCGATTACTCGGGATGTCTCTGGGGAAGGAGTGCAGCAGGCTTTGCTGAAAATGCTGGAGGGGACGATCGCCAATGTACCACCCCAAGGCGGCCGCAAGCACCCGTATCAAGATTGCATCCAAATTGATACCAGCAATATTATGTTTATTTGCGGTGGCGCTTTTGTCGGTTTGGAAAAAGTGATCGAGCAGAGAACGGGTAAAAAGTCAATGGGTTTTATTCAGCCGGGAGAAGCTCAGCCGAAGGAAAAGCGGGCCGCTGATGTGCTCAAGCAACTGGAACCGGACGATTTGGTAAAATATGGGATGATTCCAGAGTTTATCGGGCGGGTGCCGGTGGCGGCGGTGTTAGAGCCGCTGGATGAGGAAACGCTGATGGCGATTTTGACGGAGCCCCGCAATGCTTTGGTGAAGCAGTATCAAAAGCTGCTAAAAATGGATAATGTACAGTTGGAGTTTAAGACGGATGCGATTCGGGCGATCGCGCAAGAGGCATACCGCCGCAAAACAGGAGCGCGGGCACTGCGGGGAATTGTCGAAGAGTTGATGTTAGATGTGATGTACGAGTTGCCGTCGCGCAAGGATGTGACGCGGTGTACGATAACTAAGGAAATGGTTGAGAAGCGATCGACTGCCGAATTGTTGGTGCTTCCGTCTTCGTTGCCAAAACCAGAATCGGCTTAAAAGCATCGGTTTTCAGGATAGCAATTGTATCGTACAAAATTGTAAAATTCCTTCTCATCAAATTTTCGGACGGGCAAGATGCCCATTCCACAAGAAAAAAAAGTTTTTGTGGGATGGGCATCCTGCCCGTCTTATTTTCGGACGGGCAAGATGCCCATTCCACAAGAAAAAAAAGTTTTTGTGGGATGGGCATCCTGCCCGTCTTATTTTCGGACGGGCAAGATGCCCGTTCCACAAGAAGAAAAAAAGTTTTTGTGGGATGTTGTGGGATGGGCATCCTGCCCGTCTTATTTTTGGACGGGCAAGATGCCCGTTCCACAAGAAGAAAAAAAGTTTTTGTGGGATGGGCATCCTGCCCGTCCTAACTATTTTTGCAATAAATCTATGGAATCTCGCATTCAAGCATACCTGCGTTTTGCCGCCAGCCAGCAGCGCGACACCGAGCATATCGGCCCCTTCCTCGCTACATTCAGCCCCCACACCACCAACCCTTATCTGAATTATGCGATTCCCGAAGATGGCGCCACACCCTCCCTCGCCGATGTTAACGCACTAATTGCTGCGTACTCTGACCGCGATCGACAGCCACGTTTGGAGTATGTCACGAAACTCGCGCCCGCTGTCGAAGAAGCCCTGATATCCGCTGGTTTCACCGTTGAGGGACGCTTACCGCTGATGATTTGCACTCCGGGATCGGAGAAATTGCTGCCGATTCCGCCGGAAATCGAGCTAATTCTGCCAGTTTCCGATGACGAACTTTTGGGTACTGTGGCGGCGCAAAACGAGGCTTATGGAGAGGCTGCACCCAGCCCTGAAGATGTTGACAGTCTTCGGAAAACTCTGGCGGCGGGTGGGATTGCGGTACTCGCCCGCGTCGCAGCAACGGGCGAACCTGCGGGCGCTGGAATCTGCACGCCACCGCAAAACCAGACGACGGAAATCGCGGGAATTGGTGTGCCGGCTGCTTTTCGGCGGCGGGGTATTGCAGGGGCTTTGACGGCGCGGTTGTTGCGAGAGGCTTTTGACGCGGGTGTTACGGTGGCTTTTTTGATGACGCTACACGAGCAGGAATTTCGAGTTTACACTAGGGCGGGATTTTCGGCGATCGGCTCCGAGGGCTGCGCCAACGACGAAATTCTCCACATTTCCCTCCCGCCCCAGTAAAACACCTGTCAAATAGGTTTGTAGTGAGGACTTTAGTCCGCATCTAAATTAGGGCTTGCTGAATAAAAGTAGAAAGTTTTCCAGATAACGGCTTCAATCTTTTGAAACTCTCACAAGTGCAAGTTATAGGATTATAGATTCTCAAAACCCTTGCACTGTCCTTGTTCGTTGATGGCTAAATTTGGGAAATTTAGCCAGAAACCTACTATTTGTTAATCTGTGTAGCCTCGTTTTTCCAGTACGTACACTTTTTCAGCAAGCCCTAAATTGGCCGACTAAAGTCCTCACTACAAACATCTTGATTGAACTCCCAAAATCAATCGATTACCAATCGATTAAATCATCCTCATCAACATCAGAAGATAACTCAGGAAAATCCGGTTCAGATTCCAATCTAAAAGTTTCCGACTCCCAAATCTCTAAATCATCCGACAAATCGACTACTTGCCCGTCAAACATATCAGCCCATTGCTTGCTCGTATTCGCGACAGCTTGAGCATCAGCCCGTACCGCTACAGCCTGAGCATTTAACTCATTCTGAGAGTCTGTAGAAGTGTTGATCTGCCGCAACGGTTCAGAAACATTTGGCACATTAGCAGCAGTATTTTCGTTCGCCCAAGAGTGTTTTTGCTCTTCTCCTCCGTCCCCCAAAAAATTACCTGCCATCTCAGAATTACCCGGGTGCTCCACCTGTTGATTCTCATCGATCGCAGCAGGAGAATTCCGAGGAGTTTCGGCAACACGTTCGTTATAATTTGGCAAATCTTGGGTGCGGGAACTATTAGTTGCAGCGGGATTTGTTAAAACTACTTTTACTGCTACTCGACTGTTAAACACTTGCAAAAAAGCTTCTTCAATATTAGGTACTTTGTCTTTAACCATATTCAGCAACGGCTGCGAACTAATCTTAACATAAGCCGTATCATTGCTAAACATTACTAGCTGTCCGTGTTGCCGGAGTAGCGATTGAGTCCCGTGGGGCCGCACGCGATCGAGTACCTGTTGCCACACTTTATCTAAATCAATTTCGCTACCTAAATTAGTTGGTGAATAATTGGTTTGACTCGTTTCAGCAGTTGGTATCGCTTCGGGAATCGGGGCAGGAGGTGTGCTTTGTGTGCGATCGACAATAGGTTGCGAAGTCGGTGGCGGATTTTGAGGTTTGGCTGCGGGAGGCTGTTCGATATTAGCTGTGGAACTCCCCCCCAAAGCTTGGGGGGGTTCGGGGGGGTGAATTTGGGATTGAGCAATATTTCTACCTGGTTGGGCTGCTGGTTGTGGCTGAGTTCTAATGGCTGAAGGCAACAATCCCAACAGCGTTACTTCCAGCCACAATCGCGGCTGAGTGGTGTTTTTAATTTGTACTTCGTGGGTTTGCAAGTGTTTCTGACTTGCCAGAATTAACTCGGCGTCCCAATTGCGGGCAAAATCGCAGAGTTTTTCCCAAGTTGCGGCGGTTAAAGCTACTAAATTTGACCGTTGTGGTGCTGCTTTGGCTATTAGCAAATCTCGGTAAAAGCTGGCGAGGCTTTGCAGCACGATTAGTGGTTCCCGTCCGCGATCCATGAGGTGCCGGGTCATGTCTATTAATGCTGTAGCGTTATCGTTTGCGATCGCCTGTAGTAGTTCCATCAAGTCATTTTCTGGGACGGCGCCGACTAAATCCCAAACTTTTTCGATGGTTATTTGACCGGGAAATAAGCTGAGTTGGTCGAGCAAACTTTCTGCATCTCGCAGTCCTCCTTGGGCGAGTTGAGCAACCATTTGTACGGCATCGCTGGCAATATTGATATTTTCTAATTGGGCAATCTTGTGTAAATGAGAGGTCATTGAGTCGAGGGGAATCCGGCGGAAGTCGAATTTTTGGCACCGAGAAATGATGGTTGGTAATACTCTTTGGGGGTCGGTGGTGGCGAGGACGAATACGACGCGATCTGGCGGTTCTTCTAAGGTTTTTAATAGGGCATTAAATGCCTGGGTACTGAGCATATGAACTTCGTCGATTACATATACTTTATAGCGGCACTGTACGGGGGCAAATTGGGCTCGTTCGATCAAGTCCCGAATGTTGTCTACTCCGGTGTTACTGGCGGCGTCGATTTCGATGACATCTAGTGTGGAACCTCGGGCAATTTCTTGACAAACGTTGCATTTGCCGCAGGGTGTCGGGGTAGGGGCGCCGGTAGAAATACAGTTGAGGGATTTGGCAAAAATTCTGGCACTAGAGGTTTTACCGGTGCCTCTGGGGCCGGTGAATAGATATGCTGGTGCTATGCGCTGTTGCAGGATGGCGCTGGTGAGAGTTTGGGCGATCGCCTCTTGACCGACTAATTCGGCAAATGTCTGAGGGCGATACTTGTGATGCAGGGGTTCGTAGGTCACGATCGAATATTTGTGGTATTAGCTGTAATCTTAGCTAAGGACACGTTGTTCGATCGCGCGATAGCTCTATTCTCACAGCCAGCCTCCCGGTGGGCTGGCAGGGCGGGAGCGATCGAACAGTAGTAATTAGCACCCGATAGGAGAGTCCGCTTCTCGATCGGTTGTTCTCCAGAAGTGTTTTTGGCGATCGCTGGAGAGAGTTAGTATTGATTTATGTGTACTTATTTTTCTTTTTCTAGAAACGGAGGCTGCGGAACAATTTTTTTTTGACCTATATTGGTATAATCTATCACAGACAATTCACCATTTCTTTTTGCCGGTGCCAGCGCGGGATTTTCCGATATTTCGGAAACCTGCTTGCAGTTAAAGATAAAGTATTAATTAGAGGGTGCCTGTTCGAGTTGTAGAAATCCAGTTATAGCAAGATGGTGGTGGAATGATGTCAATGTTGGTCGATCGAGTTACACTGCCAGCTCTACTCTGGAATCCTGTATAAATATAGCGTCAAAATTTACCCTTTAAAAGCCCATGTCAACCCAAATCATCCTTGTAGAACCAAGGTTGGCAGTAGCCTCTCCCAAACCTAAACAGGCTAAACCAGGATCTCCGTCCCCCGACCAAATCTTGATGGGAGCGTCGGGATTACTGTTATTATTGCTGCTCGGTTTAGCGGTATTTACCAAGCTAAGACTAGATGATTTGAGTAAGAAGCTCAAATTTGAAGAGTTTAGAAATAGAGAACTCCAGAAAAAATACAAAATGGCTCTGGAAACCATATCAAAGATGGAAAAAAACCCCGACCTCATTCACTCGCGAGACTTTAATTTAGACTACCTGAGAATGCGGATGGCGGAAGAAGTCTTTCACTTTGCCATTGTCAACCAGATTAAAGTAAAAGTCAAAGACAAAATTAGTATTGCCCTGCGCCCGACTCAGAGTGCAGTAGGAGATAAAAACGGGACTGCTGGCAGCGGCAGGCAAGTAGATTCGATGTTTGATATCGAATACGAAACTGGCGATCCAGCCGTAAAAATAGAAAGGCGAGTGCTGTTTCGGATTCAAATTAAGCTGATGAAACTGCCGACTCAGGCAACATCGGCGACAATTAATCAAATTATTGATTGTTTGGAAACTTATCTGAGTCCTTCAGATGACCATGATAGTTGGCAGCCGACTATTCAAGGTCGCATCGTTCACATTGAATGGGATCAAAAAGCGAAGCCGACGCCGATGTTGGTGTTGGAACAGTCGAATGAAGGGGTGAATGTTACCTTTAGGACTACGAGAACGCCTGCCGGCAGACCGGCTAATGAAAATGAGAGCCAGTTGGCAGGAGCCAAGGGTCAAAAAAATGCTAAAAGTAGTTCTAAAAGTGCAGCTAAAGGTGGAACAAAAAGCCCTGCGAAGGTAGGAGCAAAACGTCCCGGATCTCGGAAATAAGTTGAGCAAAATCACAATAATTGTGCTGAAAGAAGGTCAGTTGCAGCGGGTGTTTGTGTGTCTTGTGCGAGGTGACCGTCTTCTATAGCATTTCTCAGGTACATGAGGTATAGCTTGAGATTTTAGATTGGGCGATTGAGGGGATTGTTAATGAATTGTTGAATATCTCACTTACAATCTTTCGCGCTATATTGGAATAATGCGATCGGCTATGTCTAAAATACGGTTGTCGTGGGTGACGAGTAAAATAGTGCAGGGCTGTTCTTTTGCCAAACCTCCCTAAATATCGATCGCCAAACTCGAATTAAGGTTAACAAAGTTGTTTTACCAGACGCAGAATGCTAATTCATTAACACAACTTCGCCGTAATAAATTGCGGCGTTGCTGAATTAATGAATGACTGAGTGAGGAAGCGGAACATCCTGAAATTTTAGAGCATCTCCGTCTTTGAGAGAGCGGGGAGTTGCCAACCAGGTAGGAACAATTGTAAACAGATTTTAGCTATTTAGGGTAATCAAACAGCACCTCGGTCATGTAATGTTCTGCCCAATCTTGACCGAAAGCTTTTTCGAGTACGCGCCTGGTTTTGTCGTTTTGCTGCTGCTGGGTGCAGTAGTAAATTTGAGCGTCGAGAATTTTTGCTTCTTCGGCTACAGAAACTGGTTCCGAAGCGACTGCGAGTTTGCAGTGAATTTCGACGTAGGATTCAACTATGTCTAGAAATCGGCTTTCTTCTTCCTGTGAATCGGGGCGCACAAACAGGCAAAACTCTGAGAAAATATCGCCCCATTCGGGAATTTGGCGGGGACAAGAAAACTGGTTGACGGGCAAAGTTTGCAGTCGAGTGCGGTAGGTTTCCGACAAAGTTCGATCGGGATTGAGGGGAGAAAGATCTGCGATCGCGGCGCTAATTTGACCTTTGCCTGCTACGATGTCTGTGCCGAACATCGGCAAAGCATAATTCGGTCTGGGAAACATCACGCAGTGGAGGATATCCAGCAGCGGCCCGACTTTAGCCAGTTCCAAGTGTATTTTGCGGAATTGGGGAGTTTGATAGCAGCGATTTTCTATGATCAGTTTTTCTCCTTCCAGCCGCCCTTCCACGTATCCCAACTCAGCGGGGAGGTGGTAGGGTTCGAGGTCGAGGTATCGACGCCATACTGATTCTATCCGATCGGCTAATTCGCGGATAAGGTAGTGCTGTTGGTCGCGCAGGGAAGGCTTGGATGTTTCTAACATTCTTATTTATCGGGCGATCGCTTAATAAAACTTCATTCTACGGTTGCAGGATGCAGTAAACAAGGTAGATACTTTTAAGGATATCAGCAGTTCGACGTGCGATCGAGTAAGTTTTACAAAAAAATCTGCCCTCTTATTGAAAGCCCTGTGACATTAGTCTAGGTATTCACAGTGGCACAGGGCAATAAATTGCCATAAAAACCCGAGTAATGAGTAAGATTTCCGGAAACTCTCCGCTAAAATAAATGCACTAGCGGTAATTCGCAGGGAAAAAGCAAAGTAGGTAAGCGCGGAGATTTTGTATGTTTGGTCTGGGATTGCCCGAATTGGGCATTGTTGCGGTAGTCGCTATTCTAATTTTTGGCCCCAAGAAAATTCCTGAGTTGGGAAATGCTTTGGGCAAAACGCTGCGGAGTTTTAAGGAAGGGGTCGGTCAAGCTGATGATGAATCTACCCAGAAGGACAAGGACAAAGAGGAAGAGCAAACCCTAGGAAAGTAATTTGCTGAACTTCCTGCAAATAGAAGCAGCAACGCTCTGTCATCGTATATGTAGAGAATGTTTCATTGGGCAGTGTCCATATTTCCAAATAATAAGGCGCTGGCAATGAGCTCGATAGCCTTCAAAAATACCCAGATTTGGACTGTATTTATAGCTAATTTTTGTTGTAGTTTTTTGCAGATAGTTCGTCAGTTTTTGGCAATTTTTCCCTATTTTTGGGCGAGCCTTCGATAATATTTGGGGGTATTTTTTGAGGCTTGTATTTCTGATTGTCGGTTGCCTAACTGTTTGTTTGAAGAGATATACTGAAATTTCCCTAGCTTGATTTTCGGCTTTTTTAGGGAAACTGGCAGTTGTATTTTTTACCATTACTCAAAGCTGGCAAACGTCGATATTCCTAAGGATCGCGAATTAAATAATTTACACTCTTGAAAGTGGGATGGGCCAGAAGAACCCGTCTTTTCTGGACGGGCGGGACGCCCATCCCACAAGAACAATAAAAAATGTAAGTTATTTAATTCTCATTCCTAAGTCTATACCTGTAGGTTTTCTAACGCCACGGCACAAGGGAGGGAGTTTTAGTTCTAGTCTGATGGCGTATACGAGTGCGTGGGTTCGATGTCAAGGTATGATTACATTTGAGATTTTACCGTTGTTAGCACAGGAATGGTGGCGATCGCCCTTGCGATCGTCCCCGATGAGAGCCTCCGCAATGTCCGTGCGATCGCCAAATGTGAATTAAACCGCTATCTAGTAATGTCTCTGGGAAACATAAGGAGCAATTGAGAGCGACTCGCAGCACAGTCCGCTTGGAGGGTGGCTGGCCCGAATCAAGTCCTGATTCTGGCATCTATTCTGGTAAATGCCTCTTGCGAGGGATGCCGCCGGCCCGAAAATCTGCACTTAGATAAATAGCGTACAAGATAGATTTAGTGGTAAAATGAAATATGGTAACCCCCATAGGTGCCAAAGTTTCGGAAAACGTCAAACTGGCCAGTCCATAGGGCTGTGCCTTCCGATGTAAAACTCAAAGTACGTTACTGTAAACAGGCCATATTTTAAGCAAGTTACACTGCGCAGGAGAACTGACAAATGCTACAGCGCAAAATCTATCAACTCTGTTGTGATGGTCGTGAGGTTTCTATTTTTCTTCGAGATCAGCAACGTTGGATAGAGCGCGCTCGTATCCTAGATATTGAAGGGGATCTAGTCACGCTGCGCTACGAAACCGACGAAGAAGACGAAATTAGCTCCTGGGAAGAAATGGTGCGTCTAGAAAGTATTGGAGCTGTGTCCCAGAAGTTGGCTTCGGTGTCGAGAACTAACTGCGAACCCCTAGTTACTGACGATTGTCCCGAAGCCGAGCAAATTCGCAATCACTACCCGGACTCGAATTTAGAATAGTTTTGATCCTTAGCTTGAGTCACAAAAAATAGTTGGGGGAAAAGAAAACGACTTTTCTCCCTTTTTTGTCGAGGAATGGGGCAAAACTCGGGTTTTGCCGAAAAATCTGCTGGATTGTCACCAAATAAGCTATTTAGGATGGAAATTTGAGTTCGATCGCCAGTTTTCGCCTCTGAGCCACCAGAGCAGTCACAGACGCAGAACCGACGAACAACAAATACTGCGATCGCCTCATCAGAAAGCGCGCTAAGCTGTCGATCGCAATGACAACAATAGGTTTATTCCGCATCTAATTCCTCATCTATGAAAAATTCAGACTCCGGTATCGCTTCAAACACCGGACAGAAACCGTCGGGAGTGACTTTAAAGCCAAACAAAGCACTGGACTGGTTCCAACAGCGCTGGCCGCGGTAGTGCTGGCAATTGCCACAGCATTCGAGGTTTGCCTGAACGGCGTTGCCTTGAAATAGCAGTTCCCGCTGGGAGATGCCGCGCAGTACCAGTTCTTCGCCTTGCCAGCGCGCTTCTACTAAACCTGTATCGGCAAAATTTGCCCACCGAGGATCGGCTGTAATCGGACTCGGCAAGCTAATTGCTACCTCTGTCCCCAATTCGCTGAGTTCTCCCTCATAGTTAGTTTCGGGGATAGCGGGCTGCAAAAACATTTCCCCGATCGGCAATTCGACAACAGTCCCTACCGCCGGAGTGTGCAACTGGTAGCGGTTTCGCAGCTCGTCCAAGTTAGCCAAGTCAGCCAAATATGCAGGGGAACCGTGCACTAAAATTACGTGCTGCGGACGCAAATTGTGGATGAGCTGGGTAGTTCCCGGCCCGTCGCAGTGTTCGGCTAGCAGATAAGTTTCAATGAGCCGAACTCCTGATTCCTGCCAGTTGGCAAACCATTCCCTGACGGGATATCCGGGTTTTTGAGGTGCGAGTAAAATCCAAGGATTTGTGCGATCGGCAACGTACAAACCCAAATCGGAAATTTGGTCAGTAATTACAATACACGGGGTTTTCCCCAATTCGGAGCGCTGTTCGGCAGACAACCGGCGCACGCGAGGTTTCACCCTTTCGTCCCAAAACAAAGGTTGGTGGAGAGCAAAGTTTTGAACGGCGGTGGGAAAATGGGGCAGCAGTTCCAGATAAGCGTCGCACCCGTCGGCGACAGTGCCGTCTACCCAAATATCCAAGTCGCGCCCGGTGAAGTAGTGGTGGCTGCGGAGCAGCATCAGCAGTTCTTGACCCAAACCGAGGGCGGGTGCGGGTAGCAGTACCGAGCATCCGTCGGCGATCGCGCGGTGGATGCGATCGGCTAACTGATTTTCCAGTTGTCGGCGGTGAGGGTGGCGCGCTGTGCCGTAACTACCTTCCAAAATTAACACGTCGGGCTTCATGCCCCGGAGTTGTCCCAGCGGCAAACCTTCCACCAAACGACAATTCGATAGAAAAAAGTCGCCGGTGTAAACCAGGGTGTAGGTGCGATGGGGGGCTTCATAGGTCAAGAGTACAGTCGCCGCTCCGGGCAAATGGCCCGACGGGAACAACTGCACGCTCAGTCCTCGGCGCAGTTCGATCGGCGACTGCCAGGGTAGAGCCTCACAGAAATGCGACTCTGGCTGCTGAGACTGGGCCGGCCAGTTAAGCGGTAGCAGTCGCGCTGTGACTTCGCTGGCGTAAATTGGCAACAGGGGGAAAGCCTGGTGGAGTGCGAGCAAACCTCTGGCATGATCGGAGTGGGCGTGGGTGCACACTACGAAATCGACTGGGGGCGATCGATCTAGTGTCGCTGACAGGGGTGCGACATCCTCTATACCGCAGTCGAGTAAAATGCGGTACGGCCCCATTCGCACTAGCAGACAGACCCCTTCCTGGGCGTGGCCTGCGCCGTAAGGTAAACAATCGAGATCCATCACTGCCGTTAGCTCCCTGTACAAGCGCGCAACTTGCTGTATCGCAACATCTAACTAAATGTTGGCTGCGACTGCATTCATTCGAGTTGAGTTTTGGACGTAAAAACCAGGTTTGATGGAGGAAAAAACTGTGTTTCTGTCCTCGTTGCCGGTCAAAAAACCGTCGCTCAAAGTTCTGGTGCGTCAGCTTTGGACTTAAATTTTTCCTTTACATCTGCGGTTCCCGTCGTGCAAACAAAGTAATGGCACTTGAAATTTGATGCGATCGACGAGGAAAGCGATTTTCAGAAGGCACGGCGAGAAATTGGCCTGTGACCTTCAACAAGGTTAATGCTAGTGGTTCTTGCATCAAAAGTTACATTAGTTACATTGTTATTGCACCTTGTCAGAGCAGCGAATTCCATCTCATAAGCTGAGTTTTAAATTTTTTTTCATAATTTTGCCTGCTAGAAGCTCGTCTTTTTTATGAGAAGATTTTAATTCAGCAACCCAAAGATGTTGACAAAACATTACAAATCTTCATCTTTCGGGTGTTGGGGGCGGTGTAGAGTCGAATAATCCAAAGTTAGAGAACCGGACTCATGCTGACGAAGTGCTTTTGTCACGAAGATAGCGGCTTTATGAGTGCGATCGGTTTATTTGTAAAAGTTTGATACATTTTTCTAAGCAAACCTTGTGCCGATCGAGGAGACACATCTTGCAGTGTCGGGCGCTTTTCTTGAGCCAACTTTTGAATCTTCAGCCTGACTCGCCCCATTTCTGAGCCCTCAATCTTCCAAAATCTCAACTAAATCTTCCATTGTCACGTCGAAAGCGCGGGCGATTTTGTAGACAGCAGAAATATCGGCCGTGTTCAAAGCATCGCGCTGAACGTAGCTTCTAACAGTGTTGTAATTCACTCCCGATCGATCGGCAACTTGCTTTAGCGTCCAACCCTTTTGCTCAGCTAGTTCTCGAATCCGCAGCCTCACGTATCCCATTAGCGCGCCCTTACTATTCCAAAATCTCGACTAAATCTTCCATCGTCACGTCTAAGGCGCGAGCAATTTTGTAGACAGCAGACAAATCGACTGTGTTCAAAGCATCGCGCCTCCCGTAGCTTTTTACCGTGTTGTAATTGACTCCGGATCGATCGGCAACTTCTTTGAACGTCCAACCTCTTTGCTCAGCTAGTTCTCGAATCCGCAGTCTCACGTAGCCCATTTTTTTGCTTGACTTCGGTGCATATATACCGGATAATATCTATGTACACTGAAAACGATCGCCCACCTAGCGTCGAAAACTTGAGGGCGATCGCTTTTCTACCCAACCCCGCAAACGCGGGGCACGATTTTCCTATGATACCAACATCAAAGCCCAAATTAAACTCTCATCCCTGCTGTATTGTGCGGCAATTGCCAAATATGCAGCGATTGGTTGTGGCGCGCTTCCACCGCCGGGGCGATGCAGAGGGATACATCCAAGTTTTACGGCGGTTAGTACCCGCGACTAAACACGCGATCGTCTTTGATACGACTGGGGCCGAGAAATTGCCGGAAGTGCGATCGATCTGAGATGTTGCACCATTGTGAAGAACGGGCAAGATGCCCGTTCCACAAAAGATAAATTTTCTTGTGGAACAGGCATCTTGCCTGTTTCTAAACAAGTAATTAAGAATGGTGTAAGATATCAGATGGCTCCTTCTGCAAATTCAATTAGCAACTTATAAGCTACAATATTCCAAGAGTATCTACGAGCTTTAATTCCTATGAATACTCAATTAATGGTGAAACCTTCCTCCTTGATGCCCCAAGGTCTCAAAATGGTAGAGTTTGGGAATATTTACTTATTCAGATTTACCGACGATCTTCAATCTCGCATGGAAGAACTGCTAGAGAGAAAAAAACTAGATTTACTAACTGCCGATGAAGTTCCTGAATTAGCTGGCATCATCGAACTATCCCGAATTTTTACCTTGATTAACGCCGAACTTTCTACCCAAGCCAAATGGTGTCCGATCGCACTCCACAACTTATACGACAACGAGCTAAATACCTCTGCGAATACTGTCACTCTCCAGAATACCTAAGCCCCGATCGCTTTACCATAGATCATCTCATGCCCAAATCTCTCGGCGGATCTGATGACAGTGAAAATTTAGCATTAGCTTGCCGTCGTTGCAACGAACGCCACTACAATTTCACCAAGGGAATTGACCAGGAAACTCAGCAAGAATTTTTCTTATTTAATCCTCGTCATCAGCAATGATCAGAACATTTCATCTGGACAGCAGATGGTCTAAATATTGTCAGTAAAACTTCAGTAGATCGAGCAACTTGCAATCGGCTTGACCTTAATGACGAACGTTATGATGAAATGAAGAGGATTCGATTCGGCGATCGCGCAGGTTTTGGGTATAGCGGTTCTCAGAAAGATCAGGTACGTTGTTGGGCTTGGGCCCTCTTGGTTTCAGTGGTTATATAACCTGTCAGTCATACCTCACCTTTTTGAGAAAGGCTATAGAAGGTGGTTGGCATCCACCTGCGGAAGATCCTCGTCAATTAGAATAAGCAAAATCTCTCAATTCAACTTGACTTCTGCTATGTTATGTGCCATGAATAAGGTATCTAAAAATGAATTTCATAATTAAACTGCTTGATGTCGTTGCATTACTAGAAGACTTACCCGAACATGGCTTATATCGAGGTCAAGTGGGAACAGTAGTTGATGAATACGATGCAGAATTTGTTGAAGTTGAGTGGGAGCATCTCATTTTTGTAAAAAGCATTTTTTTCTTATAGTGCTGTCCCCGCTCGCGTATCCTATAATACGCGAGCGGGGACGCTCGCATAAATGCAAAACTGAGATGCTCCCAGTTGAATTTAGCGATTTGCAAGGTTGTACCTACGCACGAGAAGCTCTTAAGAAATCGCAGTTAATGATTTTGCATCACAGTCCGCTTGCAGAAACCCAATGGTTAAAAAGTCAGCCATCATTACAAAAAACTGTTTTAAATCGATAATAATCCCCGTGCAGCTAATAATTAGCCGTTAGCAACTAACAAATTAGGCATTTTTTATATTGACTCTTTGCGATTTACTTATTATAATTACCAGGTCAAAAATAATAAAAATCTTACGCCTAACAGTTTTTCTCAAATAACAGGTAAAATATTCTAAGTTTGCGCGTACCGAACGCCGCAGGCTCAAACTATTATCTGTTAAGGATTCGTCCTAATTCTTAGGAGCGGGATTTTAAAATATGCATCTCAGCGAACTGACTCATCCAAACCAATTACACGGCCTGTCGATTCATCAACTCGAACAAATTGCCCGACAAATTCGAGAAAAGCATTTAGAAACAGTAGCCGCTAGCGGCGGACACCTTGGCCCAGGATTGGGTGTAGTGGAACTCACCTTAGCACTCTACCAAACACTCGACCTCGATCGCGACAAAGTTACCTGGGATGTCGGCCACCAAGCTTATCCACACAAGTTGATCACCGGTCGCTACAACAATTTTCACACCCTGCGCCAAAAAGACGGCGTTGCAGGCTATCTCAAGCGCTGCGAGAGCAAATTTGACCACTTCGGCGCCGGTCACGCTTCCACGAGCATCTCCGCAGCCTTAGGGATGGCGATGGCGCGCGACCTCAAGGGCGAAAACTTTAAAACTGTAGCAGTCATTGGCGACGGTGCGCTGACAGGGGGTATGGCACTCGAAGCGATCAACCACGCAGGCCATATGCCGAAAACTAATGTGATGGTAGTGCTCAACGACAACGAGATGTCAATCTCGCCCAATGTCGGCGCAATTACCCGCTATTTGAACAAAATGCGACTCTCGCAGCCGGTGCAATTTCTCAAAGATAACCTAGAGGAACAATTCAAACAAATTCCCTTTGTTGGCGAAACTTTTACCCCAGAAATGGAACGCCTCAAAGAAGGCATGAAACGGTTAGCCGTATCGAAAGTTGGAGCCGTAATTGAAGAATTGGGCTTTACCTACATGGGCCCAGTTGACGGACACAATTTGGAAGAGTTAATTGCCACTTTCAAACAAGGTCATACTATCCAAGGCCCTGTGTTAGTTCACGTGGTGACGGTGAAGGGGAAAGGATATGCGATCGCCGAAAAAGACCAAGTAGGATATCACGCCCAAAATCCCTTTAACTTAGCCACGGGGAAAGGCATCCCTTCCACAAAACCCAAGCCTCCAGCTTACGCGAAAGTCTTTGCCCACGCCCTGGTCAAGCTAGCAGAAAATAATCCCAAAATAGTCGGCATTACCGCTGCCATGGCAACCGGAACTTGTCTGGACAAGCTTCAGGAAAAACTACCTAAACAGTACATCGATGTTGGGATTGCCGAACAGCACGCAGTGACTTTATCGGCAGGTTTAGCCTGCGAAGGAATGCGTCCGGTTGTCGCAATTTACTCGACATTTTTGCAGCGGGGATACGACCAAATAGTTCACGATGTCTGCATCCAAAACTTGCCAGTGTTCTTCTGTTTGGATCGCGCTGGGATTGTCGGCGCCGACGGCCCCACGCACCAGGGAATGTACGATATTTCCTTCTTGCGCTGTCTGCCAAATATGACAATTATGGCGCCAAAAGACGAGGCAGAATTGCAGCGGATGGTAGTCACTGGCATCAACCACACGACAGGCCCGATCGCGATGCGTTACCCGCGTGGTAACGGTTACGGCGTGCCTCTGATGGAAGAAGGTTGGGAAGAATTGCCGATCGGCAAAGCGGAAATCCTTCGCAACGGCGATGACGTGCTAATCTTAGGTTACGGTTCAATGGTGTATCCGGCAATGCAAACCGCCGAGATGTTGAGCGAACATGGCATTGAAGCAACTGTGATTAATGCGCGTTTTGTCAAGCCTTTAGACACCGAATTAATCTTACCTTTGGCACAGCGAATCGGCAAAGTTGTCACGATGGAAGAAGGCTGTTTAATGGGTGGCTTTGGTTCAGCAGTAGCCGAAGCTTTGATGGATAACAATATCCTGGTTCCATTAATGCGCTTGGGTGTACCTGATACATTGGTGGATCATGCTACGCCTGAGCAATCCTTTGCAACTTTGGGATTGAATCCGTCGCAAATGTGCGATCGCATTTTAGCAACATTTAGCCGCCAAAAGTCACCAGTTAGCGTCTAATTAGCTAGAATTGTAGGGTGGGCACTGCCCACCTTACTTCAGCTTTACTGCACAAAAGGAGAATCAACAATGACTAACGTGAAGCCTAATCGTACAGTACGGCGCGGAAGGTTATTCCCCGAAATTCAGTGGTCAGAAGAAAAGAAAGCGCAGTGGCGCGCTGAAAGAGAAGCATTTTATCAGCGCTGCAAACCAACATTCGATCGCCTAAAACCAGAATTGATTAAAACCCACTACAACTGGTATATGGCAGTTGAACCCGACAGCGGGGACTATTTTATCGACAAGGATGATATGGTGGCCACCAAAATGTGCCGCCAGAAACACCCAAATGCTATCCCGTTCATGTTCCGCATCAACCCTACAGGGGTTTGTGGCACGATATGATTCAAGGCACATTTGGTAATGAGGATGAGCTATTTTTTGAAATTGAATTGATTGCTGATAACGGCTTAGAATTACCTGTTGATGCTCTGCTAGATACAGGTTTCTCGGGCTGGCTAGCAATGGATATTCAGGATTTAGAGGGACTTGATTGGATTTATATTAGACGACAAAAAATGCGAACAGCTAAGGGAGAATTTAATTTCGACCTTTATGCAGGAAAAATCAGAATTGACAATCAAGAATTCGATATTCCTGTTCACGTAGGTGACGGAGTACCGGAAATTTTAATCGGCCGGCAATGGCTGAAAAATCGGCGCTTGGTAGTTGATATTTCGGCGGGTGTTTTGACATTAGAAGCGAATTAATAGCAAGATGACTTTAAAAAATTTTGATATAGTAATAGTAGGAGCCGGCCCAGCAGGAGGCCACTGTGCAAGAATTCTAGCCAAATCCGGCCGCAATGTCTTGCTTGCAGAACAAAACGACAATTTTAATAAAAATGACTTTTCCAGCGCCGCCACACCTTTAGAAACCCTCTCTCAATTCGATTTACCCGAATCAGTTATCGGCAGTTTTTGGCACAAACTGACTATTGAAACTAGCAAAGTTAGTCAAACTTGGGAATCTCCCGAAAGTTTGGGAGTTGTACTCAACTTTGCAAAATTTAGAGCATTTTTAGCCGACGAAGTTGAGCGATTTGGCGGTGAAGTTTGGCTGGGTTGTCGCTACACCGGACATTCGCAAGCCAACGGCGAAACTACAGTAGAATTTAAACAGTTATCTGACGGGCAACTTATCAAAGTTAGCACGAAAGTCTTGGTTGATGCTACTGGCTTTTCGCGGGCAATTATGTACGACAAAGAAAACGATAAGCCTAATTTTTTGTCGGGAACCGGAATCGAATATTTAATTGAAGTTGAACCGGAAGTTTACAATAAATATGCCAATGATTTAATCTTCTTTTTGGGTGATAAATGGATGCCGAAGGGTTATTCTTGGATATTTCCTATGGAACAAAATAGACTGAAAGTTGGTGCGGGACGCATTTTTTTAGATGCCAAAACGGTTAAGCATTTGTCACCGATTAAACAGTATATTGATTTGCTGATTGATGAATATCTGAAGTCTAAAAGTTATAAAATTATTGACAAACACGGTTCGACGCTGAAATACAGTCGCGGTTTGCAGGATATTTATTGGAAGGATAACATAATTGCGATCGGCGATACTGTCTCGACAGTAAATTTTCTGGGCGGTGAGGGTATCAGACACGGAATGGATGGTGCCGAAATCGCTGGGAAATACATTGAAAAATATTTGGATGGGAAAATGTCAGATTTTCGGGATTATGAGACGGAAATGCACCGCAAGTTTGATCGCAAATGGAATATTTCGGAAAGGTTGGCGGTGAGAAAGTATATTGATGATGTGAATGATGAATTGACAGATAAAATGATTTCTTATTTGAAGTACATGAAAACTAAAGATGTGATGGATATTTTATTTGATTATAAGTTTGAGAAGATTTCCAGAGGATTTGGCGGTTATTTGCGACGTAAATTTCAGGGATTGATGCAGCAATTTCACTTGTAGGGTGCGTCAGTTGAAAGATTTTTGATTGAGTTGAAAATATCTGGCTGACGCACCTTGTTGCAGCAATTTCCCTTGTAGGGTGCGTCAGTTGAAAGATTTTTGATTGAGTTGAAAATATCTGGCTGACACACCTTGTTGCAGCAATTTCACTTGTAGGGTACGTCAGTTGAAAGATTTTTGTTGAGTTGAAAATATCTGGCTGACGCACCTTGTTGCAGCAATTTCACTTGTAGGGTGCGTCAGTTGAAATGTTTTTGATTGTCTTAAAAATCTCTGGCTGACGCACCCTACAAATATACACATCTACGAACCAATTCCCAGAAATTTTCTGCTGTTACTTGAAGGCGGGGTAGCGACATTAAAGAATCGTGAAAATTGCTCGTACTCCATCTATATGATACACCGAAACTATACCCACTTGCTCCGATTAAATGCGCTACAATTTCATCGACATTCCCGTAGGGATAGGCAAAAACTCTCACAGATTTCCCTAATCCCCGTTCCAAAGTTGCGCGGGATTTCGCCGCTTCGCGCACAATTTCGGTGGGGGACAATGAAGTCAGAGGCTGATAGGTGGCAGACATGGAACCAAATTCAATCCCTGCATCCCGCAATTGTCTAATTTCCGGCCATTCCATTAACTGTACTTGTTCAAATTCGGCTTTTTCCCAACTATTTGTCTTTCCTATTGACTCGGCTACTAGAAAAACAGTGGCTGTAAAGTCAAAGCGTTTTAGCAAAGGGAAAGCGTAGGTTAAAAAGTCGAGATAGCCACCGTCAAAAGTTATTAATACAGCTTTACCTGGTAAAGGAGTTTTAGTTAGTTTTGCATTTTGCCAATCTTCCCAAGTAGCACTGTAATAACCATTTTCTTTCAGATACTGCAACTGTTGTTCAAAAACCTGCGGAGTAATTGCATTTAAACCATCGGGAGAAATGCGACGGTAGGCGAGAATCGAGAGTTTTTCTGTAATGCTATCATTGTCAAATATTTGAGTTTTCACTGAGTGAGAAACTTCTCGGTAAGGCGATTTTTGCCAAATGATTTCTGGTGCGTAAAATACTTGCTTTGGTAACTCGTTTTCTCTGGGAATTTGGATTATCACTTCCCCTGCGATTGCTGCTGATTTCGCTAATTCGCGCAGCGCCTGGGCTGGGAGTGCGGCGCGGCGGCTGATACTGGTTCCTGTTGCACCACATCGCCTGCCGAACATCACCGCATCTTGGGGGTAAATGCCCCTAGAACCCTTTGCATTCAACCAGTCGGGCAGATTCGACCTTTGTTGTGCAGTAGAGGTTAAGCGCGATCGCAACGATTGCTTATTATCTAACGGTTTTCCCAACAAAGCTTCTCGCACGGTGGCGACGCACAACTCAAAACCGATATTTCGAGTAATTGTCGATCGCACTTTTTGAGCAGAAACAAAATTATTTTCCACGGCAACGGTTACAATAGCGATCGCCACACCGCCTACTGTCACCAGCACGTCAATTTCAGCAAGCTCAACTTTTATATTAGTCAATTCTTCGCTAACTTCCACAGCAATCAAGTCTCCATCGAGAGTGATTGTGACTGCTTCATCGACGGTTTCGGGATTGTAAAAATTAGCCTCAACCCAATTAGGACGATTCCAGATTTCTTGTAAAAATAGCGTCCATTCCAGTTGGGGAGTTTCTGGATTGTCTTGAAAGAAGCGTGAAAGTATTGGCCAAGCAAACTGGGCTGCGATCGCATCTGCCAACACCGTACCCGTCACAATCCCGTCACAGACTGGCAATTCAATAAGGGACTTGCGTAGAAATAAGAGCCCAGCCATGCTATTGTATTGTCGAAGGAGCAGCCAAAGGATTGGTATAGTATTAAGCTCCAAATCCCTAACTTCGAGTTCAACACCTGCTAACTTGATTGTACAGCAAACGCGATTGAATATTTGTGGAACCTTAATATCCGAAATTAATTCGCTCACCTCCACCGTAACCTTGTAGGCAATTCTCGAATTTACCCACTCGATATGAGTTAGAATATTTTTAATTTCACTATCTTTAAAAACTCGATGATATTTGTGAACCTTAGTGCTTTGAATATCCCTGGCAATTCCTTGATGCCAAGGTAAATTCAAACTCAGCTTAGCTGCTTTTTCCTTATAATTAATCAGCATTCCAGCATCATACTCAATTCCAATAAAATTACAAATATCCTCTAGAACTAACTTTTTGTTTTCTACAAGATCTTCATATCTAACCAAGATATGATTAGATTTATCAAGATAGTTATGGCTAGTTAATACTGCATATTTCCATCCCTCGATACAGCGATCTAAATCCCAACCACCGCCCCACAATTCGTTAAAATCCCGAGTAGCCTCATACATAGAAGCTATGCAATCCATGCTGTTTCGCATAATATGTATGAATTTAGAATCCGGCAAAAAGCGCTCTATATCCTCAATAAAATATATGTGTTCCGGCGTTTTTTCCAACCAAATGCTTTTGTTCTGTTCCGCAGCCAAACCATCCAAAACTCCGACAAACCAACTAACTTTAGCTTCCACACTTTGATTGTCATCAAAACCTTGCAAAAGTTCAGGGCGATTAATCTCATCATTAAAAAAAGCTTCCATCCTGCTTGGCAACTTTGCCGCAAACTTCTCGTACAATAAATAGTGAAAAAACTTAGATTCAGGAAAAGAAATAACTTCAGGATGAGCCGCTAATAAACTCTGAAGAATTGTAGTACCGCTTCTTGGAGCTCCTACTAAAAATATTCGTTGCATTGTTGATTTTATATTAATAAACTGGCGATCTAATTTTTTTCGTGGAGTGGGGGCGGGTTTATCTAGATTGTTGGTAAAAATTAAATATGGTTGGTTAACCCGCCCCTACAGGAATTATGTTTTACCGTATTAATCCGCGTTAATCCGCGTTCATCTGCGGTTTCACAAACATCCTAACTCCAACTAAAATCTTCCTTCAACAAATCAGAAAGCTCCTGATTGTAAGGCTTAAAATAATTGGTTAATTCTTGTTCTATTTCCGGAGGCATATTACTGTAATCTTCGGCACTATTACCCTGATATTCTTTGACAGCACTCGCCTTAACATCCAAGAATTCTAACACCTCTGAAAACACATCTCCCGGATTTTTTTGAAAATCTTCGCTTTTGATAATTAGCAACTGTTCCCTGGGAAAATAATCGAGCCAATTCTTGATTTGTTCGACATAAATTCCTCTCGACAAGTAGGAATAATGCTGGTGGTTGAAACTGTAATAGCCTTCATCGGCTTTGAATTTTTCGATCTCACCTTTGAGTCTGTCTGGTTCAGATGCGATCGCCTTTTCAAAATCCAGCTTTTCACAGCCGATCGCCACTTCTAAATGATAGTGCATCCACGCTCTTTGTACCGGGTTGCGGAGCATCACAATCAGCTTAACATCCGGGAAACACTTGTAAACCCGCTCGGCCACCAACGGATGGTAAATATAGTAAGGAGTCATCTCCCACAGCAGCACTTTGTCACCCGCAACACTCCGCGTCAACTGCTTGCTGTACCACTCAACACCGCGCTCGAAATTCAATTCAAAAAAGTGTACTTGCTTAGCACCTTCTTTGATATTTTGCAAGTGATTTTCTAGATAGCCGTATAAAGCCTCGGTGCTGCACTTTTGAGCGCCCAGAATTAAAAAGTCAGGTGACTGCTTATTTTTCAACTGAGTGGAAATCTTGGCGTAGCTGGGATTATTTTTGTTCAAAGCGTGAACTTTGTCAGTTGTTTCTGGCAAATCCAGCACCTCCATTTTGCCGTCAAACTCCCAGCGGTAGGGCGGACAAAGGATCGTTTTTTGGTGTACAGTCGATCGCACGTACAGCGGATAAACGTGCCAGTGATAATCGTAAGCGTAGGCCCAACTCTTCTCGTAAACCCCAGGATTCACGTAATACTGCCCGTTTCCTAAATCCAGCCTGTCTACGTGCAGCCGGATTTTGCCTTTACCTTTCGCCAGCGGTATCAACCGGCCCATTTGATTAGTATTAGTCTCAAAACAACTTTGACCGTCTTCCCGACTGATTGTCACCCCAAAAATTGCAGCATCAATCGATTTGGGAACCGTGTAATGAATTTCAATAGTAATCGTATCGCCGCTGTCTATTTCCTCATCCGGCAACACTTTGACATCCGTAATTTCTACTTCCAAAGAACCGAAACGGTTTTCATTAACACGCAATTCCGAGCCTGTACTTGTGACTTCAGGAGGACGCATGGGAGTGCGCTTTTCTGTTTCCGATCGCATTTCCGATAAATACTGACCGGCTACAACTTCCGGCTCTCCGTAAGCCTGGATTTTACCATCCCGCAGCCACAAAGCTCGATCGCACAATTTCTGAATTTGTCCAGCATTGTGAGAAATTAAAACAATCGCACAACCTTTAGTTTTAAACTCGGCTATCTTGTTCAAACATTTAGTTTGAAAAGCCACATCACCAACCGACAAATGTTCATCAATTAAAAGCACTTCCGGATCGGTGTGTACCGCTACCGAAAAAGCCAGCCGCATTTGCATCCCCGTACTGTAAGTTCGTAGGGGGCTGTCAATAAACTGTTCTAATTCCGCAAATTCAACAATATCAGAGAAGCGGCGCGTCGCTTCCCGGTGAGTTAAACCAGCTACTACCGCACCCACAAACACATTTTCTCGCCCTGTTAAATCCGAGTGAAAGCCTGCACCCAAATCCAACAAACCGCCAATTTTGCCATTGACTTTAATACTTCCTTCCTCAGCACGGCCGATACCTCCAATCAGTTGCAGTAGTGTCGATTTTCCTGCTCCATTTTTGCCAAGAATTCCCAGCATTTCCCCAGGAGAAACACTAAAACTCACATCTCGCAAGGCCCAAAAATGTGCTTGTGGCTTCATCCGCCACCACCCCCACAAAGCAGCCTCCATAATCGTAAAAGGTCGATCGGCACTGTAGCTGTTGAAACGCTTGCCTAAACCTTTAATCACAATTGCTTGACGCATTTACAATTCCTCCACAAATCGATCGCTTTGCCGTCTAAAAATTCCCAGTCCGATCGGCAAAAGAGCAGCTACTACTACACTCACAATTAATAATGCCATCCAATCAGGCTGCGTGCCTCTGAGGAGTACAGCTCGGTAAGCTTCAATCAACGGCACCATCGGATTCAACTGATAAAATATCAGATATTCTTTCGGGACGCTGTTGAGGTCGTAGAAAATTGGAGTCAGATAAAAAAGCATCTGCAACAGTACGCCTAGAGTGTGCTGAGTGTCCCGGAAAGTAACGTTCAAAGCAGCGAGGGGATAAGCCAAACCGACTGTCAAAAAAAACTGAATTACCAGCAGCACTGGCAAAAAAAACAGCACTGAATTCGGCTGCAAACCGTCAATTATCAGAAATATCATTAAGACTGGGAGCGCCAGTAAAAAGTGAATTAGCCCTGTTGCTGTTGTGACTACAGGCAAAATGGCGATCGGAAAATTTGGCTGTCTAATTAAAGCGCGGTTGCTGGTGATTAGTCCTGTTGCTTGAAATAAGGCACTTTGAGTCCAAGTCCAAATTAATAAACCACTGAAAGCAAACGAAGAATATTTTGGAATGTTGATTGGAATTACCGATCGAAACACAAAAGAAAAAACCGCCAACTGCAACAGTGGATTGATCAAAGTCCAAGCAATCCCCAGGGCCGATCGCTTGTAGAGTAGTTTCATGTCGCGATCGACCAACTCGCGCAGCAAATCAAAGAAATGAGCGACTTGGCGCCTGTAAACCAGTTGTCCTGCATTTCTCACTGGACACCCCCAGCCATTACCTGCGGTTCAACTTCCTGCGATTCCTCTTCAGCAAGGGCCACCAACTGACGCGCTTGCAACTGAGCTTCTCGGTAAGCAAAAGGACTTTGCAAAGCCCCCAGCAATTCGCTGACTACGAATTTGCGGGGAAGTTTGCCAGGATTCCGCAAGCGGCGCAGCAGCCACCAACCCAACCACTCAAACACGACAAAGTGCACAAGTTGGGCGCGCCCTACGGTACGGTTGCGATCGCAAGTCAGCAAATAAGCCCCAAAACTGCGCCCGTTATCCTGTAACTGTCGGCTCAAAGCTTTGTCGCTGCGCCGGTGCAAGTGCCACACCAAAGTGCTCGGATCGTAAAAAGTCGTATATCCCTTCGCCAAAATCCGGTGAAACATCTCGACATCGCCAGCGCCGCGTGTCGCCGTCCCCACATCAAGAGCCACGTCAAAGTTGCCCACAGCCTCAAAAATTTGGCGGCGGAAAGCCATATTTGCTCCAACGCCGTAATTGCAAGCCCACAGCAAATCTTTCACCGAAAGTTTGTTACCTTCAACTTTGAATTTGTGTAAATATTGCAGCATTCCGCCGTAAACCAGCTCAAATTGCTGTTGGGGCATGGTTTCCAGTTCCGCAGCCGAGACTAAACCGCTGACGGCCATGACTTCGGGATCGGCAAAGCCAGCAGCAATTGACCGCAGCCAACCTCGATCGGGTCGCGCGTCGTCGTCGGTAAAAGCAATAATTTCGTGGCGGGCTTCCGCGATGCCGCGATTTCGTGCCCAGTCCAATCCTGGCCGTTCCTCTTTGACGTAGCGTACAGGTAATCCCGCGACGTATTCGGCAGTTCTGTTGTTGGAGGGAGCGTTGTCTACAACGATAATTTCGCGATTGGGGTAGTCGAGGGCCAGCAGCGATTCCAGAGCGCCTTTGAGTAAGTCAGTGCGATCGCGCGTACAGATGACAACGCTAATTGGTGGCAATTCTCGATCGAACTCTGCGATCGGGGCTAACTGCTCTGCCAAACTCAATTGAATCAACGTCTTGCCCATCTGCTCGACAATTGTTTGTCGCACTCGATCTGCCGAGATTGTCTGTTCCCAGGGATTGTTATTAACATAGCCCCAGCCGATCGGGCGTCCTCGGTAGCGAACCAAGATGCGGACGCCTTCATATTTTTCTAGTCCCCTAATCGGATTTATCTGTTCAGTAAACTCGATCTCAAGCATTTTTATTGCCATAATTTCCTCCTAACTAAATATCCGACTTGGAATCTGGCACTTTTAGATTTTAGATTTTAGATTTTAGATTGATGGCAATTGTAATCTCAAATCGGCAATCCAAAATCGGATGGAGCATTAGGTATTTAGTATTTGTGATTGGCGATTAGGAAAATTACTAGCCATTAACATGAAGCACTAGCTATTAATTTCACTATTCCCATTACCTATTACCCCTTACAACTTACCAATTAGCAATTATTTAATTGCCAAAACACGATCTTCAAAAGCAAGTAAAGGTTGTGTTGCGATCGACTCAGAACTGTGTGGCATACCGTTAACCGCCATCGCTCTCGCCAGCGGTTCGGCTAAGTGCAGCGCCAGAATCGTTCGCAGGTGAACTCCCCGTAAAGGTTCGGCGCCAACTTCGGGAGGGATGTGACCGATTGTCAGCTTGTCGTAGTAAAGGTAAATACCGGCGGGTCTTTCGGCATCAATCCTTTGTTCTGCTGCTTCCAAACCTTGCTGCAAATCGATTTCTATTTCGTTTTCTGCCAAATCCGCGCGGGCCGGGCCTTCTTGCAGAAAACTAGAAATGCCCGATCGAGTTTTCAATTCGTCTACCACACCACGGAAGTACCAGTAACCGCGCAATTTAGTGTTCAGCCACCGCCAAGTACCGCGCATCCGGACAGCTTCTAGTAAATCTAGCGATCGTCTCAGTCCCAACACCAGCAAATCTAGCGCGGCCGGCCAGTAAAAAACCAGGGCGACCAAAATCCGATCGACCAGAGAGTAAGGAGTTTCGTAATCCCCTACGTGCAGAGTAGGTCTGAGTTCTGGGTGCCTCTGACCCAGCAAGACATCGGAGCGGCCTTCCGCACGCGCGCGCCGAAAAGAGCGATCGAGGTTGTTAGTTTCGTGTTCGTAGTGATACCCGACTGCATCCGCTGCCACAGCAAAAGGTATATTTGCTTTGAGCAAGCGTAAGCCGAACTCGTAATCTTCATGGGCAGTGCCTTGGCCGAAGCCTGAATCGAAGCCTCCGGTGCTAGCAAACAGTTCTGCATCCAGAGAAAGGTTGCCGGTGAGCAAGTCTTGATAAGTGTAACGATGAGCAGGCTGGCTCATCTCATAAAATTTTTCTTCCCACCAAGCCCGCACTGTTACGTCAAAGAATCTAGTCCCTCCCTGCAATTTAGGAGGATAAGGGCCGATTACCGCGCAGCCCGGACGCTGTTGGTGAATGCGTACATGACTTTCGACTAAAGGCGGAGTTGGTTCGATATCGTCGTCTATAAATATCAGCAGTTTTCCGGTAGCGGAGGCTGCTCCGGTATTCCGGGCGATCGAAGCAGCCCGACACTTTGCTTCAATAACCTGTATTTTAAACGGAGCTTGGTAGTCTTTGAGCATTGCCAAAGTATCGTCAATGCAGCTATCTGCAACTACCGTCACTTCGATGAGGTCGATCGGATAAGTCTGCGAGTGCAGGGCATCGAGAGCGCGTCGCAGCGAATAACTGCGGTTGTGACTGGGAATAATTACGCTAACAGTGAGATTTTCCCTGTTCATAATTGGTAATTGGTAATAGGAATTGGAAGATGGAAGATGGAAGATGGAAGATGGAAGATGGAAGATGGAAGATGGAAGAATCTCAGCTAATAACGTTCGCGAGCGGGGACGCTCGCGCTAATAACGTTCGCGAGCGGGGACAGCACTATGACTAATGACTAATGACTAATGACTAATGACTAATGACTAATGACCAATGACTAATGACTAATGACTACTGACTACTAACTACTAACTACTGACTTCCCTTTAATTTCTTGCAACCGTTTGCGAGAAGCAAAATAAGCCATCGGGCCGCCGATGCAGCCGCGAAGTTGAGCTAAGAGCAAGTCTTTTGGGATAGAGTCCGGTTTGTTTCGCAAAGAAGCAATCAACTCAGGCAGTTGTTTGTAGCGCAGCCATCCCCAGGCTAACAGCGGTATGCTAAACTCCCGATTTTTCACCAAAGTGCGCGTCCAGAAAGCGTAGACTCCAATTCCGTAGCAGTACATCGTTTTGCGCAAATCTTCCCAATCGCGCCGGTGACGATGCCAGCTTAGAGCCCTCGGTTCGTAGATAATGCGATAGCCCGCAGTCAGGATGCGGACATAAAGTTCGTGATCTTCCCCGCATTTTGCAGGCGTCCCCACACCCAAAGCTTCGTCAAATAGACCTACGCAGTCGATCGCGCTCTTCCGCAAAGCCATACTCGCCGAAACGCCTATAGGAGCTACAATCAGCGGGTTGCAGTACGCCCCGTCGAAGATGACTCGCTGAAATCCACGTCCGTGGGGGCTGTAACGCTCGAACCATTCTTGAGCTTCAGTTTCGAGTTCCAAAGGCATTACCAACCCGGTGACACACATAACTCGCGGATCGCCGAAATTGTGCAAGAGCGATCGCAACCAGTTCGGATCTGGTACTGCATCGTCATCTGTCAGAGCGATAACTTCCCCCTTAGCTTCCAGCACAGCGCGGTTGCGGGCAGTGCTAGACCCCGCCACGTCTTCCCGCACGTAGCGGACTTTTGGGTAATTTTCGACCAGTTCCCTCGTAGCCTCCGTGGCGGGACAATTGTCAATTACTAAGTATTCCTGACCGTCGTCGGGCAGCCGCATCAACGCTTCCAGACAGCGCTGCAAATCTTCCGGGCGATCGCGCGTGCAAACCGCTACAGTGGCTGTGGGCATTGCCTGTACTGGCCCGCGTTCGTCCCATTCCAGGGTCTCGTAGAGCCAATTTTTCCACAGGTTATCGCCCACAGCATTCATCAGTGTTTCCCGCAATTGGGAGCCGTCTATGCGACCTCCGACTGCGGGTAAAGTCGCTTGACCGATCGGTTTTCCGTGCAGTCTAATTAAAACCAAGGCTTTGCTGTAACGCTCCTCAACCGCTATTTCTGGCGGTAGTTGGGAGATTTCCAGGTCGAGAATAGCTGTTGCCATTTTAGATTTTAGATTTTAGATTTTAGATTGCAGAATTGTGAATTTTAGATTGCTGAACAAGGTTCAAAAAAAACATCTATTCTCCGTATTTTACCGGATGTCTTTTAGCCAAAATTGTTGTACGAGATAGCAATTTATCAATGTCATACTTGTCGCTCACCGATCGCGAATCAAACATAAAGCCTCATTTTGGTGATTGCTGTTATTTATTTTTACTTTCTATCGTCGGCTGATGTCAAGTTTTTTTTCTACACAATTTTTACCGCCGAAGGCGATCGCACGTCCGGGCTGATGTCAATTGCAGGTGTTAATCGCCCATGCTGTCGAGGTGACGATAGAATATTTAGTCAAAATTTGGGCGAATTGAGACCTAACATTGAAAGGACTAAAGTCCTTATTACGAACCAGTTTGTAGTAAGGACTTTAGTCCTTCTTTTTCTCTAAAGGTTTGTAGTAAGGACTTCAGTCCTTCTTTTTCTTAAAAGGTTTGTACTAAGGACTGAAGTCCTTCTCCTCTAAAGGTTTGTAGTAAGGACTTCAGTCCTTCTTTTTCCCTAAAAGTTTGTAGTAAGGACTGAAGTCCTTCTCCTTCTATACTCGCGTTTGACTGTGCAGAATTTCTGCTAACAGCATCTCTTGGCTTTTCGCAGGTTCTTTGCAAGTCAAACACTCACAAACTAACCCGATAACACCTTCAGGTAAATCAGCCTCAATCTGACAGACAGCAGTCGGATAATACCGCGAAATCAATCCAGAAATCTGGTCGGGCGACGTGCGAATTAGGGTAGAATGCTGGTACCAATCTAAAGCCGAAAGTAGACTCGGACAAGCTTGGGGACTATCTCGGACAATACTGCTGAAAGCTTGCAAAGCTTGTTGGGCGCGATCGAGATATTCTAAATTTTGACCCAGCAGCGCCAAGCGAACCAAAGAGGCGATCGCAATTCCATTGGCCGCCGGAGTAGCATTGTCAGTATAACTGCGTTCCCGCACCAACAAATCCCCGCTAGCATCCTTAGCAGTATTGTAATACCCGCCCAATTCCAAGCTCCACAAAAACTCATCAAACTCATCTTGCACCCGCACAGCTTTCTCCAACCAAAACTGAGAATTCGGCAATTGCTGTACAGATTCCCCGTTTCCTAACATCAAACTCGCTTGATGCAAATCCAACAAAGCTTTCACAAACAAAGCATAATCTTCCGACTGCGCCGCCACCGCCGATTGTCCGTCATAATTGAGTCGCTGAAACCGCCCGTCAATCCACTGATTGTCTAAAATAAAATTAGCAGCTTTCACAGCCAATTCCAAATACTCAAAATTCCCAAAAACAGCCGCCGCCCGCGCCAAACCCGAAATCATTAAGCTATTCCAAGCCGCAATCATTTTCGTGTCAGTAACTGCGGGAATTCTCCCCGGCCAACTGTCGTTTTTTGCTTCCTGATTGTTGCGGGCTGGCGGAAAGGTTTTTACAGTATCTGGATGGCCGCCGTAGCGCAGAGCAAAAAGTTTAGCTAAAGCCGTTTCTACCGTTGCATTCAGTTTTCCCGGATGTCGGCGTTGCAATACATTTTTGCCTTCAAAATTGCCACTGCGACTAATATCAAACGCTTCTTGAACTTCAGCAAATTCCTCGACAGTTAACAGCGTTTGTAGTTCGGTGTAAGTCCAAACATAAAACGCTCCTTCTTCCGGCTCAGACCCCCCCGTTGTCCCCCCTTGGTAAGGGGGGGTTGGGGGGGTAAAACTGTCAGCATCCTGTGCTGCGTAGAAATAGCCAGTCGGCGCAGTCATTTCTCGCTTCAACCATTCTACTGTCCGCGCGATCGCACTTTCAAAAGCTGGCTCTTCAATTCCCGCGCTCCACAAATTCGCTAAATACTCAACAATTTGACCGTTATCGTAGAGCATTTTTTCAAAGTGCGGCACAGTCCAAGTTGCGTCAACCGTGTAGCGGTGAAATCCCCCCGCTACGTGGTCGTAAATGCCGCCCAAGGCTAAGTCTAAGCCGCGCTGAGTGCAGACTTGTTTGCTGTCATATTTTGCATCAAAATTAAAGCGCGTTCCCCGCAGTGCTAAATCAGCATAGGGCATCATTGGAAAACTCGGCCCGGGGTTACTCCGGGCAATAATTCCGGTATTGAGTTCTAAGCCTTTTTGGAATATTTCGTGATTTAATTCTGCGGTTGTTACTGACAGCAGCGCCGACTGGTGGAGGTTGTCTAAAATTTCTCCTTTGAAGGCTTGCAATTTGCGCTTTTCTGTATCGTAAAAGCGGCGAATAGATTGCAACACTTCTAAAAATCCCGGGCGTCCGTAGCGGGGAGTTACGGGGAAATAAGTGCCACCGTAGAAGGGAACTCGCTCGTCGGGAGTGAGAAAAACGTTGAGAGGCCAACCGCCTTGGCCCGTCATCATTTGCAAAGCTTGCATATATATGCTGTCGATGTCCGGGCGTTCTTCGCGATCGACTTTTATCGGTACAAACTGCGAATTCATGTATTCGGCGATCGCGCGATCGGAAAATGCTTCTCCTTCCATCACTGTACACCAGTGGCAACTAGAGTAGCCAATTGACAAAAAAATCGGTTTATTTTGGCCCAGGGCCGTTTCTAAGGCTTCGTCGCACCAGGGCCACCAGTCGATCGGGTTTTCGGCGTGTTTCCGCAGGTAAAGGCTTTGGGATTGAGCAAGACGGTTGACCATAATCAAAGATAATTTAACTTGTGCTGAGTAAGTTTGTCAGTTATTTAGCAGTTTAGCGTGAGATGTTTTAGTTAAGTTTTGGCGACAATCATGTTTTAATATTATTACTGATTATCTCGATATAAAATGAGTTTATCATCTCGTCGAAATTTCAATCAACGGCTAGGACATTTTTTGTTGAGTGTTGTAGTTCCTCCTGTCATTCTCAAACAGTGCCAATCCGAACCATCTGAAAAAGCAGAACCATCTAACAAGCCTCTATTAAAAAGCAATAGTGACTCCAAAAAACAGGCAAAAAAATTAGTTCAAGAAGTAGAATTATTCGTACCGACTTTTTTGGGAAATGACCAGCGCAGGTTTTACGGTAGAGGTGTCCCCAAAGGCTTGAAGTTAATCAAGAAATTTGAGCTAGGAAGCGGCCGGACTTTTTTGGGAAGGCAATCTCAAGTTTGGAGTGGTGCCGGTTGGACTGGACAGCCAACAATTATCAGAGATCGGGATAAAACTTATTTAATTATAGGTGCTTTTGACCACTATTTGCACAAAATAGACATGGCGACAAATAAAGAAGTTTGGCGCTATGAATTTGATGATATAATTAAAGGAAGTTCAACAATTTATATCGACAAAACAGCCAACGCCGAAAACAGAATTGTGATTTTGCAAGGCAGCCGCAGTGGCGGTGGTGGCAAAAATCTTGTCCCGAGTTTTAGGGCAATATCTTTTAGAACCGGTAAGGAACTGTGGAAGTTGGACATCCGGAGAACGCCCAGCTACAGTCAGGATAACGATAGCAGTGCTTTGTATCTGGGCGATGGCCTGTTGTTCAATGCGGGGGAAAATGCGATCGGCTATTTTCTCAATAGTTCTGCCAGCAAAGCTAAAGTTAAACAAGGAATTAAGCAACCGCAGATCTTGTCGGAAGTACAGCTTTATGCGCCAGGAGATATCAGCAAGCACGGCGGTAACTTGGTAGCAGAATCATCACCTTCTCGGCTCAAAGATAGACTGTTTATAGCTGCGGGTTCTGGACATATTTATGGGATAAGTATTAAAACAAAAAAGATAGTATGGGATTTCTATACTGGTTCAGATATTGATGGAAGTGCTGTAATATCTAAATCGGGTAAACTGTTTTGTGCGATCGAAAAACAATACATTGCAGGTAACGGCGGAGTCCTCAAACTAAATCCGAACAAAGAACCGAATGCCAGCGTCGAATGGTTTTTGCCAACCGGAAATCGCCGACTTTCAGGCTGGGAAGGCGGAATAATCGGTTCGGTGGCGTTGAATGATGAGTACAATCCTGGGGGATTTCCAGCGCTATTTGCCACAAATGCGATCGATGGCAATTTGTACATCGGTTCCCAAGATACGATTACAGGTAAAAAGAATGCTGTACCTTGGCGAAATCAGTCTTACGATACTCCGGTAATCGTGTTTAAAAAGGAGATTGGTTCTTCGATTTCTACTCCGATATTTACTGATGGCAATAAACTAATTAGTGCGGGATATAATGGTGTTTATTTGTTTGAGTTGAAGTGGGAACGAGCGAAGTCGGGGGATAAGAATGCTTTGAAAAATGCTAAGGGCGAGTTTTACCGTTTGAAGGTAAAAGAATCGGGTAGATTTAAGCCGGGTTTATCGTTTGAGGCGACACCTGTTGTTTGGGATGGGCTTGTGAGGATTTGCGCCCGGGATGGCTGGATGTATACTTTGGGTTAGAATTGATATTTTCCACAATACAGCAGCAACAGGCAAGATGCCTGTTCCACAATACAGCAGCAACAGGCAAGAGCAGCAACAGGCAAGATGCCTGTTCCACAATACAGCAGCAACAGGCAAGATGCCTGTTCCACAATACAGCAGCAACAGGCAAGATGCCTGTTCCACAACTAATCAATTATCTTGTGGAATGGGCATCTTGCCCGTTCGATCGACTTTCGGCAGTTTCCGGGTGTTGAAATCCGCCAATGGCACCACCTACCGTTTAACAGCGCTTGTCTCTATCATAGAAAGGATATCAGGAATTATAGGAAACTTATTATATGGCGACCAATGACAGTCAAATAAATCAAATTTACGGTGCTGAGGATGCCCAAGGTATTTTACAGCTTGCGATCGCACGGCGACAAGATGACGGCGAACTTTCCCGAGTGCAGCTTTTCGAGATTGGGGCGGAATTAGGCATTTCCGAACAGGATATCGTGGCGGCGGAACAGCAATGGTTAGCCACTAGAGGTGAATTTCAGGAAAAGCTGGTTTTTAACTCTTACCGTCGCGGCAAATTGCGAAAAAACTTGACAAAATACGGCATTGTCAATACTTTTTTAGTTTTGTTTAATCTAGCAGGATCCCACGAGCTTTCTTGGTCACTCTTCATTTTACTAACCTGGGGATTGGGATTGTCGCTGAATGCTTGGAATGTTTATCAAACTGAAGGGGAAGATTACGAACAAGCTTTTGGGCGGTGGCGTTTGAAGAAACAGGTGGGAGAGTCTATCGGCACTGCGACGGATAAGTTTATGAAGTGGTTGCAGTCTTGATATTCAGTCACTCTTTTGTCAATGACATATTTATCAGCTAAAGTCTGCGATTAATTCACAAACTTCGCAATTACAGAGGAAACTAATCAATTTTAACATCAGGCTTCATCGCCCTGACTTCTGCTTTTAGATGAGGATTTAACCTCCAGGCGGGCTATTGCGAAGTGGCAACAATTAATTGCAAATGTAATTAAGTTCGATCGCGCAATCCCAACCTCAACCAAAAAATGCTATAATACCAACTTTAACTGCTAAACATATCCGCGAGCCGAAAACACAAGAAAATCTTATGGTGATTATTACCTCACAAGAAATTGCCCAATTTCGATCGCAATTAGCGGAATATCCCGCAGCCCTCAAAGCCCTAGACGAAATCGAAGATTGTGAAGGCAACATCGAAGATGCAGCTATTTCTCTAGCAATTCAAGCTGGACAAGAACCGAATATCTCTGAAAACTGGTTGGATGGATTGGCAAAAAGATGCCGCGTTGCTATTTGCAAATCTGAGGTAAAAGAAGAGTTGATAAACGGACAATTGAATGCTGCTTTTAGAGATTTAGTTGCTGCCAAAACTTGCCCGCAGATTTTGGTAACATCGGTGATTATTTATGTATTTAAAACTGGGGTAAATGATTTTTGCGAGCCTCTTGAATATCAGTTGTAAAGGTATCGATGGAGTTAAGATTCCCCGATTTCCCAAAACATGATACAACGAGGCGATTGCCTAGGGGATAGCTACGCTTATCTATCACTGTGCGCGGCTGTAGCTAGCGGGTACGACATCCGGTGACAAACCCAAAGATTTCCCCAGCAAGCGAGCAAGTTGCACTAAAAAATTAGCAGTATCTTCGTCACCTTCCCGGGCCATTGAAGCTGATATCTGGATTAGCATCTGCACAAATCCCGCATCTATTAAATCGGAACAGGAACTTAAAACCTCTGGTTCTTGACCGTTGGGACAGGTAAGCACTCGCTCGATCAAGTTCAAATAAGCCTCTTGACGTTCTGGATTCATTTTGGGGGGAAATGTACAGTAAATAATTTATTATTACGTTTAACTCGGTTCTGTCAATCAGGCGATCGCACAAGCGATCCCCGTCTTTCCTCTAGAAACTCCATTCAGTCAGGAATAGACAGAAGCTTAAAGAAAATCTTAAGTTTTTTGATGCTACTTTAGTGGAGATCTCGGCGCTGATGCCGCACCCTACAATTTAAGGGTAAGGTGCTGATGGCGCACCCTACAATTTAAGGGAATTAGGAATATCAAACATGAAAATAGGAATATTTTTAGGAAATCTCGGAAATCCCGCCATCTACTATCCGACACTAGGCAAAATTACTGGCGGAGTCACTGCTAGCATTTTTCTGTGCCAATTGTTGCAATGGCAAACACAACAGTCTAACTCGGGCGAATGGGTGAAAACTAACAGCAGCGAAATTGAAAAAGCTACTGGTTTAAATCGCGAAGAACAGGAATTAGCGATACGGCTGCTGAAAGTGCGATCGCTCCTGAAAGCAAAATCCACAAATCCCAACACCGACACTCTCGAACTCTGGGCGGATATTGACGCCTTCGAGGAAAAATTTAATAACTTGTTGACACCTACTTCCGGCGATAGCATAACACAAACAAGCCGCGAAAACAACAATCTTCCTCTAGAAATATTTGCCGAAACTTACACCCCAGAGCGTGCGGTTAAAACTGACAAGTTTTTCGGGCAACCGCGGCAGCAAATAGCGGTTGCAGTCAATCCAAATTATCGATTTAGCGGGCCTTGGAATTCCCAAGAAGAACTGCATAACTTTCAGCGAGCTTTAGAAGAATATGCCAGACAGCATAACTTATGGTTTGGCAATCCTTCGGGATGGGCTTTTAAAATTATTGATAGCATGACAAAGGGCTTAACTTCGACTTTTTGGGACGAGTTTATCGCGGGAATTCCTTTAGGAGAAAGTCAGAAAGTTAAGCGGGAGTGGGAAATTGAGCCGGAAGTGCCTTATCCGGCGTTTGAGGAGGAGCGAATTCAGTATTACGTGCACAAGGGCGAACCGCTGGAAGCAGCGGTATCTAAAGCTCGTGCTGATTTGAGAAACCCGGTTTTGGGGAAGGATTTGTGGGAGGGTTTTTTGCGAAAGTGCGATCGCCTTGCGGATGATGCGCTCAAAGCCAAAAACCAAGGGGTAGAAACCGCATATTTACCGTCTTCCTTCAACGAAAGACCGCAAATTACCAAAGAAAGTGTGATGAATAAATTAGGGGCGATCGCGCCGCAATTTGCCCTTAATCCATCCACATCTGAACCAATTCCTGAACCGCCAAAAATCGAACAACAACAGCCACCAACTACAGACGAAATCCCGAGTATTTCGTTTTTGCAAAAAGCTTACCAAACTTCTCTCGGTCGAAGTATAGTTGAAAAACAAATTGCTGCTAATCCAGAATGGGGCTATGAAATTTTTGACGGTGAAATTGTAGAATCTATCCCTTTTTAATGAGGCTAAAATGAAACGAATTAGCGATATCAATCCGCTGGGAAGTGAGCGCCCAAATCCTTCTAATCCAGAAAGAGAAAAGCTGCGTCAGGAAAGATTGCAGCGCGAGAAAAATTCAGGTTTTCAGCAGTTAATAGAGCTTTGTATTTTGGGCGAATACGACATGGCTAAACAACTTGCAGCCAGAAATTCTAGCTGGGGTTATGAAATAGTTGATGGAGTTGTAGTGGAGCAGATAGATTAGGTTCGTAGTGAGGACTTTAGTCCTTTCAAGTTCGTAGTGAGGACTTTAGTCCTTTCAGCCTCGGTTTTAAGGACTGAAGTCCTTACTACAAACCTAGTTTTGTGCATATGTTATAATTACAATAGAGACTTAATTTGTTTGAAGATTATGACAGTTATTAATGCCAAAAACTTAACATTAGGAGAAGTCCACCGTCTTTTCGGCTTACAAAAGCACTACAACAGCTCATTTACCTCGCTGTTATCCCTTGAAGATATAACAGAACACGAACAGCAGGAACTTATACAAATCCGGGATGACTTCGATGACTACATCTCTACCGATCGCGTTTCTGAAGGATTGGTACAAGCTCTGACTACTTTTCCCTTAATGCGATTAGCTGGCTTCTACCGCCCACCTATTAAAATTAGTCTAGAACAAGACATTGCCGAAATTAGCATTGAAGATGAAGACATAATCATTAAAGGGCGGTTTGATATTTTGGCAGTCAATAAATTAAAATCATTAAGAAGTGAAACATCTTTTTGGGTTTTAGTGATTGAAACTAAAAATTCAGGAATCAACGCATTTATGGGTTTATCCCAATTGCTTACCTATGCTTATCAAAATTTAAAATATCAAGACGCAATCTGGGGTTTGACAACCAATGGAATGGAATATCAGTTTGTCAATATCCGTCGTGGAAATCCGCCCACCTATCAGTTAATGCCTTTGCTAAATCTGATGGAACCAGAATCTTCAGTTGTGTTGCTGCAAGTGTTCAAAGCTATTTGCAAGCTCTAACAATCCAATCTTGAAACGGCGGAAGCAGCTTTTATATGTACAGAGGCGGTTTCAACCGCCGAGTCTTCTGCACAAAAAAATGAGGCGGGGAGAATTCCCACGCCTCAATTTTTAGCTAGCTTTTTCTCTACAAAATAGAGTTGTTAAAGCTTAGTAGCCTCTGGTGTTAGGCTTGTGCACGATGAAGCTCAGCACTTGGCACTGCTTCACGTTGTCAAAACCCATGACGCGGATGTAGCAGGTGGGGTTTTCAGAGCGGCAAGCTTGAACTTCAGTCATGATTTCTTGGACGCTGCGAGCACCAAACAAAGGCAACTTCCACAATGTCCAGTAGCGCATTTCAGCGGCAGAGGTTTCGTTGAATTCTACGCCGGGAATATAGCCTTGATCCAAGATGTATTGCAGTTGCTTGGCAATTTGGGCGTCTGTCAGCGGGGGCAAATATGACAGAGTTTCGTAACGACGCTCTTTAGGTAAAGTCTTCATTTTTTGTATCTCTAAGGTGTGTGTTCGATTCGCCAAGTGCGATCGATTAACTCGACAAATTATCCAGATTCGGTTCAGAATCTATTGAGGATGTTTCAGGATTGCTGCTAGCCACAGACCAATTAAGCTGCGTAATTCGCTCCAAATGCTGGCGTCTGTGTTCCATATTCGCCTGTTGAATGCCAGTACAAACCATTTCTGGCAAAAATTCCGTCACATCGTGCGCCAGATATTCTCGCACCGTCATGATCCGAAATCCTAAATCTTGATTTTCCCTCAGCAGTTCCTCAATGTAAGCTTCTCCATCTTGGATTTTGCCCTTGGTGGAAAAGTCATTCAGCCAGATTGCCAGAGGAGGATTGGTTTCGCTCAACTGAGCTACAACAATCCGCACGGATTGATAGGTTAGGTAACTTGCCAGCACCTTAGCGGTGTCTTTCGCAACTTGTTTGAGATCCATTTGACCCCAGCTCCCTCAAATTTTAGGTTTTGAATTTTAGATTTTGGATGCAAACTTACTTGTAAATCTTCTTCAAAGATAAAGACTTAACAGCAAGTTTGCGACCTAAAACTTAAAATCTCTAACCAAAAATCATCAAACGGTATCCATTGCCTCGAACTCAAACTTGATTTCTTTCCAGAGTTCGCAAGCAACAGCCAATTCAGGGCTCCATTTGCAAGCTTCGCGAATGATGTCTCCGCCTTCGCGCATCAAGTTGCGGCCTTCGTTACGAGCTTGAACGCAAGCTTCCAATGCAACGCGGTTAGCTGCTGCACCAGGTGCGTTACCCCAAGGGTGGCCCAAGGTGCCGCCGCCGAACTGCAAGCAGGAGTCGTCGCCGAAGATTTCAACCAAGGCTGGCATGTGCCAGATGTGGATACCACCGGAAGCAACTGGCATGACACCAGGCATGGAGGCCCAATCTTGGGTGAAGTAAATACCGCGGCTGCGGTCTTCTTCGATGTGGTCTTCGCGCATCAAGTCTACGAAGCCCATCGTGATGCCTTTTTCGCCTTCGAGTTTGCCCACAACTGTACCGGAGTGCAGGTGGTCGCCGCCGGACATCCGCAAGCACTTGGCAAGCACGCGGAAGTGGATACCGTGGTTTTTTTGACGATCGATCACAGCGTGCATAGCGCGGTGAATGTGCAACAGAATACCGTTGCGACGGCACCATTTGGCCAAGCTGGTGTTTGCAGTGAAACCACCGGTTAGGTAGTCGTGCATGATGATGGGGGTTTTGATTTCTTTGGCGAACTCAGCCCGTTCCATCATTTCTTCAAAGGTAGGGGCGGTTACGTTGAGGTAGTGACCCTTGACTTCGCCAGTTTCTGCTTGAGCTTTTTCAATAGCTTCTTGAACGAACAAGAAACGATCGCGCCAACGCATGAACGGTTGCGAGTTGATGTTTTCGTCGTCTTTGGTGAAGTCCAAACCGCCGCGTAGAACTTCGTAAACGGCGCGGCCGTAGTTCTTAGCAGACAGACCCAATTTGGGCTTAATTGTACAACCCAGCAAAGGACGGCCGTACTTGTTCAATTTGTCGCGCTCAACGGTAATACCGTGAGGAGGGCCTTGGAATGTTTTCAGGTAAGCAATGGGAATCCGCAAGTCTTCTAACCGCAGAGCACGCAGAGCTTTGAAACCGAAAACGTTACCAACCAAAGAGGTCAGCAAGTTGGTGACGGAACCTTCTTCAAACAAATCCAAAGGATAAGCGATGAAGCAGATGTATTGGTTGTCTTCACCGGGAACTGGCTCGATGTCGTAGCAACGACCTTTGTAGCGATCGAGGTCGGTCAGGAGGTCAGTCCACACAGTTGTCCATGTACCGGTGGAAGATTCAGCGGCCACAGCAGCTCCAGCTTCTTCTGGGGGAACTCCGGGCTGAGGTGTGACGCGGAATGCTGCCAAAATATCTGTATCTTTCGGCGTGTAGTCCGGTGTGTAATACGTTAGTTTATAGTCTTGAACTCCGGCTTTATACCCAGCCTTTGATTGAGTTTGGGTTTGCGCGTAAGCCATATCTCGCTTCCTAGTATTCGCTTAATTTTTTGGGCCTGATGGCCGGCTCTTAGAAATATATCAATAAAGTGGCGCGTTGAAATTTTAATATTCTTTTAATCATCATAAGTATTGTTTATTTAGCTTTACATTAGGAAATTTTATGTAACATATCTTATCAAACAAAAGTGGCGAAGGATGCAGGGCTAAGGGTTGGGGATCGATGAGATTTTAGATTTTAAATTTTAGATTTTAGATTGGAGAAGGAGAAAAAATTAGTCATAAATACTTAAATTATGGTGGAGATCGATTAAATTTTAGATATTAAATTTTGGGTTGGGGGTAGGAAAAAATTAGTTATAAATACTTACAGAACTCCAAAGGTACGTTGTTGGGCTTCAGCCCTCTTCTAATATATGTAAAGAGGGCTGAAGCCCAACAACGTACCTAAAAGTCGGCAGCATAGCACATAATATGGACAGGACTTGTGCGGCAAACCGGGTTTCTGCGTTAGCTGCACGTAAGTCTACTATGGATATCTAGCCCCATCTTTACTCTGGTTGTGCCTCACCCCCCTTCACAAGCCGTCCACTGCATCAATCCAGATTGCCCAAGGCCTTACCCTCAGACTTGGGGCAACAATTTTTGTCAGAGTTGCGGGACTCCGCTGCGGCTAAAAAATCGCTACATACCTCTACAAGGGCTCGGTACCGGGGGTTTTGCAGCTATCTACACAGTTTGGGACGCAGAAACTCAAACCGAGCGCGTCCTCAAATTGTTGCTCGAAACTTCTCCGAAAGCGCTAAAACTGTTCGAGCAGGAAGCTTGGGTTTTGGCAATTTTGCGGCACCCCGGCGTTCCAAGAGTCGAGCCGGACGGTTATTTTCACGTCCAAACCCAAAATTTGGGAGGCGGGGATGGAAATGCCACAGGGAGGCGCTTACCTTGTTTGGTAATGGAAAAGATTCACGGCAAAACTTTAGAAGAAATTCTTGAAGATCACCCTCAGGGATGTCCGCAGGAATGGGTGTTTAGCTGGCTGAGTCAAGCTGTGCAAATTTTAGAGGAGTTGCATCGGTGTCAGATTATTCACCGCGACATTAAACCCTCCAATTTGATGCTGCGAGACCCGGAGTCGCCCCAAGTGTTGCTGAGCAAGGGTTTGGGCGGTTTGCAATTGGTGACGATCGACTTTGGGGGAGTTAAACAAATGGGCGGTGTCGAACCAATGGGGAAAGATTCTGCTTCTTCGACGCGGTTGATTTCGCCTGGGTACAGCCCGCCGGAACAAATTGTTGGGGGCCAAGTTGTCCCGGCGACGGATTTTTATGCCCTCGGGCGGACTTGCATTCATTTGCTGACGGGGAAGTATCCGGCGGAAATTGAAGATCCGATGACGGGGGAGTTGCGCTGGCGCCACATTGTGTCTGTGAGTCCGGCTTTTGCGAATTTGTTGGATGATATGGTGCGATCGAATATACAGCAGCGTCCGGCTTCGGCTGCGGATGTTCGATCGCGTTTGCAAGATATTTATGCTAAGAGTAAGGGCAAAATTGCGTTAGCCCCAGTCAGTCAAGCTATTGTGGAATTTTGCCGGCAAGTGGTGGTGGCGACGGCGCAAAAAACGGCAAGTTTGACGGTTTTGGTGTTCGGCGCGATCGCCCAACTTGTAGTAGCTTCTCTGGATACGGGCTGGGAAATGGTGCTCGGTGGGGTTGGTGGATCCGCAGGGGCGATCGGCGGTTTGGTTTTGGCCTATGCTTCGCCTATTGGCCCGGAATTTGCGAGTTTTTTGAATGAAGGTTTGCACCAATTAATTCCTTATATGAGTTTTAATGTCGGCCCGGAAGTGCTCTTGTTTGCTTTTGCGGGCTGGGGCACTGCGATAGGTTTGACGGATGCGGGGAGTTTTCGCCAGCAAAAACAGTATTGGCTGTCGGGATTGATGGGTGCTCAGGGCTATTTGTTGGCGAGTTTGTGCTGGATGGAAGCGACTGCTTTTAGCGGCGTGCAGGGGATTATTTTGGGGGCATTTGCGATCGCCACTTTAACGATCGGCATGGGTTTGCGGAGTCACCAATTAGCGCACGCTTTGGTGGTGGCTGCTTGTTCGACGGGAATGTTTCTATTTTTGAATGCTTTGAGCATTTTTCCAGGGAGTTTTTTAGGAATTTTGGATCTTTCGTCTGGTTATCCCTTCGGCTGGTTGCAGATTGGGAGTTCAATTGCATTTTTTGGTTTGTTGGGAAGTGCGATCGGGTTTTGTTTGGGAGTCAGTCATTATTTGGTTGTGCCTTTGTTAAGGTGGTTGGGTTGGAAGTAGGAATTAACTAATTAAATATTCAACATTTCACCTCAAATTCAGATCCCCCTAAATCCCCCTTAGAAAGGGAAACTTTGAGAAGGCTCTTGTCCCCCCGACCTAAGCGGGGTTAGGGGGTTTCTCCGGGTTTTAAAACTCTTGTGGGGTAGGCTTCTAGCCCGCCCCAAAATCTACAATTTAGAGGCTAGACAGCTTATAATCTAATACCGTTTACTTAAGACCGCCCTGAGGGTAAAACCCTATGATAAATAGATACGGAGATTGCTTCGTTCCTCTCTTCGGACTATTCTAAGTAAACCGTATTGGTGTATAAGCAGCAACTGTCAAAATTATGCGGTCGCCTACATTCATAAAAAAGCAACAAAACTTGTTGTTTTATTTGATAGTTAATTGGGCTGATTTTATCCGATCGCCCATTTTACCCGTAATCGCAATCTTTCCGGGGCGCAGCGCCCGAAACGTGCCCGGTTGCGCGCCCATATGATGAAAGGTGCGATCGAGTAACGGCCGCGAATTCGGAGGCTTGGTTGGCGCACCAGGCCCCGGTTCCTGATAATCTGGAGTCCGCAGCCCGAAAGTTAATGGGGGTAGCAAATTGCCTTTTGAATCAGAGGCGATCATTTCAAAGGTAATGCGATCGCCCACGCGCACTGTCGCCACTTCTGGCTGAATCCGAACATCCCAATCTGGCGGATAAACAACACCCGACATCAAGAGTGTTTTTTGTCCTGTTTTTGCCAACACGGTAAACTTTCCCGGCGCAATTCCCGTCACAGTTCCATCTTGCGAAAGTTGGATAACTTTGGTATCTTGTGATGACCAAACTGCTGGTTTTACCAACAATGCGAAGTCTGATACTCCGCAATCTGAACCGCTGCCTTCCCCGATTTTTAGTTTAACGTTTTTACCTGCAATTAAAGGGTTAACGTCTTCAAATTTGTAAGCCAGACAAGGAGTTGTTTTAAAGATACCGAGAGTGGTTTTAAAGATGCCTGCCGTCACCACGATCGCATCCCACGCGGTACAACCAATTGCTACCAGTACCAGCGCAACTGAGGTTCCGTAGCCGACGGTGATTATTTTTTGTTTTCGATAAAACTGATGCCAGTCTCTCATTGTTCTTTCGATCGCACTTTCCTCAAAAGTTACTTGCCTCTAAGGGCGATCGATCTATTTCTGTATGCCAAAAACAAAATTGGCATAGGGTTCGATAAAATATATTAAAATTTCGATATTGTCTAGTGCGAGCTTCTAGATCGCACTGTATGGTTAATCGATCGGATATAATATCATGGTAGACTAGATATTTGGTGAATCAGGTTTTATAAGTTTGCGAACTGTTGACAAATAGAAGTCCAATGATACTTGAAACTGATAGATTGATTTTGACACCGATTGTAGAGAACGATCTCAACAAGCTGCACGCAATTTTTACCGATTCCTATGTCAGGAGATATTTGTGCGACGGTCAAATTTGGTCGCTAGATCCAGTGGAAGAAATGATCGAACAGAACGAACAACTGTTTGGAGAAAAGAAATTCGGCTTGTGGTTTATCGAGAGAAAGAACGATCGCGAAGTTATTGGATTTGTGGGGTTGTGGTATTTTTTTGAGGAACCGCAGCCGCAGTTGGTCTATGCGCTGTTGCCGAAAGCTATTAAAAAAGGCTACGCTACTGAAGCATCCACGAAAATATTAGAGTATGGTTTTGATGGACTTGGATTAGATTATCTGGTTGCAAGTTGCGATCGCCCAAACATTGAATCATGCAAATTAGCAGCCAGACTCGGGATGAGACAAGTAGAAGAAAGGATTGTCAATGAAAATCCCATATTATTCTTTAGAATCGATAAGTAGTAATTAGCAGTCAGGGCGCAATGCACAAATGGCTTTCGGTGGTGGGAATTGGCGAAGACGGACTTTCGGGATTGAGTTCGATCGCCCTTTCGTTACTCGATCGATCTAAAATCGTTGTCGGTGGCGCGCGTCACCTCGCAATGCTACCCACCGACGACACCCGCGAAAAATTAGTTTGGGCTTCACCACTACAAACCACAGTTGACAGCATCATCAGCCGTCGCCCAGAGGCTGTTTGCGTGCTCGCAAGTGGCGATCCGATGTGTCACGGGATTGGTGTCACGCTGTCGCGCCGGATTCCGATCGCCGAAATGACTGTGATTCCCGCAGCATCGGCTTTTAGTCTGGCTTGCGCCCGTTTGGGTTGGCCTCTGGCGGATGTTGAGACTTTCAGCTTAACAAATCGCCCGATCGCCTCGATCGCCCTTAGTTTCTCTCCCGGTGCGCGGTTGCTAGTCTTGAGTGCCGATCGACACACGCCTGAAAAAGTTGCCCAATTGTTGACACAGCGGGGGTTTGGCAGCAGTTTGATGACCGTGTTCGAGCGGATGGGATCGCAGGCGGAACGGCGGATCGAGGGAGTTGCAGCAGCTTGGAATGCGACGGATTTAGCCGATTTGAATGCGATCGCCATTGCAGTTACAGCCGATCGCGAAACTCTGATTGTTTCCCGCACCTCCGGCTTACCGGATGCAGCCTATCGCCACGATGGACAGTTGACAAAACGGGAGGTTAGAGCCGTTACGCTGTCGGCGTTAGCGCCGATTCCGGGGGAGTTGCTGTGGGATGTGGGCGCGGGCTGCGGTTCGATCGCGATTGAGTGGATGCGGAGTCATCGGAGTTGTCGGGCGATCGCGATCGAGCGCCATCCAACTAGACTGGAATATATTGCTGAAAATGCCTCTAATTTGGGTGTTCCCGAGCTCAAAATCGTCACCGGATCAGCACCGGATGCTTTGGCAAATTTGCCGCAACCAAATGCTATTTTCATCGGTGGCGGTGTCACCGCAGAGGCTTTGCTAGAAACTTGTTGGAATGCTTTAGGTGAAGGTGGCCGATTAGTTGTGAATGCGGTGACGATTGAAAGCGAACTTAAGATTTTGCAATGGCATTCTTTGCATGGTGGGGAACTGATTAGAATTGGGATTCAGCGGGTTGGTGCGATCGGTTCTTTTCAGGGTTGGAAACCGCTTGCACCGGTGACTCAGTGGGCGGTTGTTAAGAGGTAATATCAATTCTGATTGGATCGGATTGATTTAACCACAGAGTACGCAGAGAACACAGAGGAAGAGATCAGAGAGATGAATCATTCCGATGAAGAGCGGATTTAATCTAAAAGGCGATCGATCTTATTCCCAAAAAGCTATAATCAGTAATATCCTCTGGAATGAAAGTGAAAATGCCAGACGAATCATCTGTAGATCCTTATCTAGATCAACTGTTTGAAGACTATTCCAACACTGAAGTTATTGAACTACAGCAATATCTGTCTGAATGGGATAGAGGAACTTATCGAACTGTGGCCCAAAGTGTGTTAGACCATTCACAAAGAAAAGGATTCGATCCACTCAAATATCTGCGTAAGGCACACAATTTCAACACTAGAGGTGCTGTAAGAGTTCCTCGCACGGGATATCGGCAGGATGGAGCCGCTGTTTACAGAAAGGGAAATGAGTTTTTAATTGTTCGATCCGATCGGTATGGTGTTGAAAAAATCGTGACTTATGGCATCAATGAGGAATAGAAATATGACACAAGTTCAAAACAAGTTAGTAATGCAACAGGATATGATTGTGCAACTTTTGGCACAGTTGACGGTTGACTATCAAAACACTAAATCAGAGCGTAAAGAGATAGCCCAGATATATCTTGGTTCCGAGGAAGAGTTTTCGTTTCTGGAAGAGCTTGAGTTAGTGACAGTCAGTATTCGTGGTTATGCTAGTCAGATTGAGACTAGCGCAGGGGTTGAAATTCGCGAGGAAGCGATCGCAGACTTACATCACCTTCGGGTGTTCGATCGTTTTGCGATCGCTCAGTTTTATGATGAGACGCGATCGGGCTATCTTCAAATGCGGTCTTATATCCGAATGCTAGACTATTTGCGACTGCTGGTGTTGGAGTATTTGCAAATGGAATAGAGAAGGAGTTTTGCAAAGAAGATGAACGATAAAGAAATAGCAACCGTATTTAAAATCCCCGCAAAAATGCCATTTCTTCAGGCTATATGCTGGCAAATTGCTAATGTCAAAAATCTGAGTGTCCCGGAAATGCTATGTCGCTACGAATCTGGCTGGCATTATTGGGGAGTTTTGGGAGAACCCAACTCTGAGGAAATAATTTTTATTCAACAAATTAGCCAACATTATCAATCTTGGCTGGTAGCGGAACTCTTAAGCATTGGCCAGCCCCAAGAAACAGAAAAACTGGTAAATTTTAAACCCATGTTTAAACGTGAAATTCATCAAAAGATATTAACTGTACTCAGCCACTTGAATGTCGAGTTTTTACAGGAATGTCGCGCTTATTTTGGTGGCGGCACCCTGGTAAGTATGGAACATGGAGAATATCGGTTAAGCCAAGATATTGACTTTATGTGTCCGATGGATGGTGGCTACAGTCTCCTGCGCCGAAAAGTGGCAGAAGCTGGCTATGATGCGATTTTTGCTAATCGCAATCGCATTTTTCTCCCCAACGATATTCAATCAAACCAATACGGCATCAGATTTCCAGTTATTGTGGATGATACTACAATTAAATTCGAGATGGTTTGTGAAGGGCGAATTCAGTTTGGCGAACCAAATTATCCTAATTGGTCGCCTGTTCCTTGCTTGAATCAAATCGATATTATAGCAGAAAAACTGTTAGCAAATGCAGACAGATGGCCGAGCGATCGGGTAAACTCTAGAGATTTAATTGACTTGGCAATTCAAAGGTTAGCGAGTCCGATTCCCCAAGAGGCGATCGACAAAGCTGAAGCAGCTTATCAAGTTATGAAACCGCTAAATCGAGCGATTCAGTATTTCCAAGAGCGTCCAGATTATAGGGAAAAATGCTACGATATTTTAAGTATTGCAGAACCAGATCGAGTTATTGACGGTATCGATTTATTAGCTCAGGATTTAGGTAGGAAAATCACAGTCAGGACATTTTGCGAGACTATTTCTCCGTTTCCTGGATCTTTGTCGTAATATCATGTCCGGTCGATTACATAATAAAAAAGGTTCGTAATGAATCAAACAATAATGAACGCGGGCATCTTCTGTCCACTACGCTAAGATGAAGGCAGATTTACATTGTCTTATGAGGTCGTTATGACCAGTTTGCTATCGTCTACAAGTATTTCTCGCTATGTCACCCGCAATCTTGAAGTTTTGCAGGGGGAACCGATTATTGCAGGTACTCAATTGACTGTACGGGATATTGTGGTGTTTTGGAAATCAGGAATAAAGCCTGAAGAAATCCCACAGAAGTTACTGCAACTCGTGACGGGTGCTCAAGTTTTTGATGCGATTAGCTTTTATCTGGATAATCAGCCAGAAATAGACGATCGGATTGCTTGGTACGAGGCGCGTCCGATGTTGAATGTTTCGCCTCTTTTGAGATGCAATCCGTTGTTGAATGAAGTCACGGAATATGTTGCAGCCTATCGGCACGATCGAAATACCGATATCGATTTTCCTGAGTCTGAAACTCTATGACTCAATATATTCTCGATACCGACCATATCACACTGCTGCAACACTTTCCTATGCAACTCCAAACCCTGTATACTGTCGCGCATACGGAGGCTGAACTCCTAACACGATCTCTTCTTTGGCAATCCCCATTTCTACTAATTCATCAGCAAAACTTCGATCGGTTTGATTGCGCTGAATCCAAATTTTTCCATCTTTGATATCTAAGTGAATGAAGCAGTTATAAATACGGTCATGTTCATTCCATCCTAAATCGATAACCAAATAGCGATCGCGTTCTTTGTCAAAAACGAATTCTACTTCTATCTGACCATTAATCGGCGGGTCTTCACCCGATTCGAGCAGTAACTTTTCGATGCACTGGCGATAAAAATCTAGTTTATGTCCATAGTCTTTGAACAGCATAAGCATCAAACATTTCATCACGGCTGACTAAAACTAAAGAATGATTAATGGATTGGGCAATTAAAATGCGATCGAATGGATCGCGATGATGAAATGGTAGGTTGCGAACCCGTACAGTATCCGCAAATGAAATTGGCAGTAACAAGATGCCAGCAGCAGGTAACTGAGCTTCGCTGCATAGTCTGATTGCAGCGTCAGTTTACCAATGCTGATTTTGATGGCAATTTCCCAAAGACTGGCAATACTCAAATAGACTCTATCGGCGGATTCAATCTGCTCTTTCAATGCAACTGATAGGTTAGGAGCATTTTCTGAAAACCAAATAAAAGTGTGAGTATCGAGGAGCAATGTACTCATTACATATACTCCTGGAAATCCTCTAATGGTGCATCAAAATCATCAGAAAGCGGTAAGATAAATGTGCCTTTCATCATCCCGGCTTGACGTTTCTTTTGAGGAGGATTTACGGCCACCTCATTATTTGCATATTTTGCAGCTAAGAATTCTACATAGTGCAGCACTTCCTGTTTCAGGGAATCTGGCAATTTGACTAAGGTTTCTAGGATGGTGGTTTCTAGCATTAGATCGCCTCTTGCTGGATAAAATTATGATAACAATTGCCAAGCAAAACTTACCGATCGCTTCCAACTTCTGCGAGATGCCAGAATATCATCCCATTTTCCGCATGACTGAGCAAAATCCCCAAATCTTCGAGGCTTTCTAGACAGTCGAGAATCACTTTTTGTTTGCGATTTGCGCCTTTGAAATGGGCGGTGACTTGGGCGGCTGTCCATTCGCCGCTTTGAGTGCGGAACAAGTCGCGGATGGCCCAAAGTTGCTCTTTCAGGGTTTTGGGGAAAGGTTGTTGTTCCGTAGGGGCGATCGCGATTTCTGTTTCGGTTATGATACCTGCAAGGGATGGTTGGACGTAGGTTTCGCCTGGGGCTTGGTAGTCGGGACGCAGCCAGCGAATTAGTCCGTTGCGTTCTTCTTCGGCGCGTTGGGCGTTGAGGGTGACGAGGTTTTCGAGGATTTGGTCGTCGGTGAGGGTTGCTTCCCAATCATAGGCGGCAAAGACGGCGCGATCGAGTTCGTCGTGGATTTGTTTGAGGGTGGAGACTAGGGCTTTTTGATAGCGCTTCGCTTAACGGGTGGGGAATTGCCACTCTTTAAGTAAACGCGCAGCACAATTTAATTTGGTACTGATTGTTGTTCAACGTATTTTTTAGCTGTTCAATCGTAACGCCACCACAACTAGCTACAAAATACGAGCCAGTCCAGAACACAGGCTTATAGTAGAAATTGCTGAGATATTCCGAAAATTCTTTGCGGATTAACCGAAAACGATTTAGGATAATGACATGATGATAACGTACCAGTACCGAATTAAGCCTAACTCCGAACAAATTGCCATCATGGACAATTGGTTGGAGTTGTTGCGTCGGCACTGGAATTATGCTTTAGGACAAAGGTTGGACTGGCTACATCGTACTCGTTGCCGGATTGACCGATGCTCAATTATCTCAGAGCCCATTGGCAAAATACCTGAAACCGCCAATTATTACACTCAGCAATCAGCACTCAAGGAAACCAAAAAAATATTTCCTGAGTACAAAGATATTTATTCTGAAGTTCAGCAAATCAATATTCAAAGATTAGAAAAAGCTTGGTGGCGTTGGTTAACACCGGATAAAACCCTTAAACGTGCTGGTAGACCACGCTTTAAAAAGAAAGGTGAATTACGTTCGTTTTGTTTTTCTAGAGTCAATCACCCAAAAGCAGCTTGTTTTTTAACAGGAACTACATTACGAATTCCCAGAATTGGAGAAATACCAGTAATTGTACATCGTCCTATTCTTAACGGATTTACACTCAAAACGGCAACCATTGTTAAAAAAGCCGATGGTTGGTATGTTTGCTTAAGCATAGAAGATGGCAGTGTACCGACACTAATGCCAATAGATACCATAAAAACAGCAGTTGGCATTGATGTCGGTTTAGAAAAATTTTTAGCGACATCAGACGGTAAAATTGTCCGGATTCAACAAACAAGAAGAAAAGCTCAAAATCATTTAGGTAGACAACAAAGGAAGTTAGCAAATCAACAAAAAGGCTCCGCCAACTATCAAAAGCAAGCTAATAAGGTCGCCAAAATTCATCAACGAATTCAGAGACAGCGAAAAGATTTTCATTATAAAACAGCACACTTCCTGGTAAGACAATATGACTTAATTGCAGTTGAAGACCTGAATATAAAAGGACTTGCTCGTACTCACTGGGGGAAATCAATTTTAGATGCAGCTTGGGGAAGTTTCATGACGATACTGGAAGCAGTGGCGGTAATACGCGGCGTTCGTGTTGTTAAAGTTAACCCGAATAATACATCTCAAGATTGCTCAGGGTGTGGAGTTAAAGTTAAAAAAGATTTATCAATTAGGTGGCATTCTTGCCCTCATTGCCATACTGAATTAGACCGTGATATTAATGCGGCAATAAATATTTTGCATAGAGCAATTGAGGATTTTAAAGCGGTGGGACTCATCGTTTCTGCTTGTGGAGGCTTAGAGATTACTCAGCCATTGAAACAAGAAGCAAAGGAAATGTTAGCTGGGTTTCAGTTAGAATAATTCTTTTGAAGCCCCCGTTAACCGAAGCGGTATAACGGGGGAGAACGTCACCAAAGTCCCAAAAATCGCAGGTTCCACATTACACCAATCCCGCTTCGCCGCCTGTAACAACACTTCCAACTGCGTCTTTGTCAGCGCAAACGCCTGGGATTCCGCAAACAATCCGCCATTAAACCGCAACAGTTGGCCATGAAAGCCAAAACTCGTCCCCTGATTCATCGCCTCCCACAGCGCCTCTACCTCCGGCTTAAACGTCTTCGGATTGAGAATCCATCGCGTTTCCAGCGCCTGGGTAAACAGATGTTCCTTCAGCAAACCCACATCCTCAGCAAACATGGTGAAAATACAGCGCATCAAAAACTGGGGGACTTGCTGCGGATCGACATTTGCCTCCATCCGCTTCGCCAACTCTGCCAAATCCGCCGCCACTTCCCGCGTTACCCGCGCCGCAATCTTCTCTGGGTTGCGCTGCTGCGGATTGCTAAATATATCGACAAACAGATCGAAAACATCCGGCTTTCGCAACTCTGTCAGCGCAATTTCTCGCCGCGCCCCGTAGCCGCCGTAATCGCCGCTAAACCCCATCCACAATTCAAAATGATCGCCAATATCACAAGTTAACAAAAACGGCGGTTTGCTGGTGAAAGTTCGAGTATAAGCAACTGCTTGCACAAACGCTTTTTCCATCTCTCGCAAATAGGTATTCGTTCCCCGTTTTGCCGTTCCTTTTTTACCAGTCGTGCCGCCCTGTTTTGCCTCGATTAAAAAGTGTTCGGCTTTGTAAAAATCCACAAACCCCGAAGTTACTTTGCCACTGGGATGAAAGATTTTGAGATCTTTATCAAAGCAGTAAGGATCGTTGGGAATTCTGCCTTTATCGATCGGGCGATCGACTCCCAGCGCATCGCACATTTCCGCAAAAAACAACTGGTAGTTGGCGCGTTCATTGCCGCTAGAACCTGCCCACCGATTGATGAATGTTTCGACTCTGGTGCGATCGACCTCATTCATGCTTCAATCCTGCTGCTTGCTTTTTCCTTATTTTATAATTAGATCGGTTCGGATTGGCGATTTATCTGGCGATTTTGCTTTATAGCAACCGCCTTGGCGGTTAGGACGCTTTACTATTGATATTTGCTATAATATGTTTGACGATATTCCTAGATACAGGCGGACTCAAAAACCCGGCTTCTGCCTTAAAGTCGATCGTTCACAACGAAGATTTTGCCTAGGAACCGGGTTTTTATGGCTTTAGTGCGTGAAAAATACCTCAATAAATCTATGAAAATTAGAGCGATCGTACATCCCGCAGAAGAAGGTGGCTATTGGGCAGAAGTTCCAGCGCTTCCCGGCTGCATTACTGAAGGAGACACGATAGAAGAAGTAATAATTAATTTAAAAGATGCGATCGAAGGTTGGCTGGAAGTTGCTAATAGTCGTGAAGCAATTGCCTCCACAGATCGAGTTGTGGAAATTGCTGTATGAAATCTATTTCGGGCAAGCGACTTTGCAAAATAGTAGAGCAGAAAGGTTGGGTTCTGAAAAGAGTTACTGGCAGTCATCATATCTATGAAAACCCGGAACTAGAACAAATTTTGTCAATTCCTGTTCACCGAAATCAAGATTTGAAACTTGGAACCTTGAGAGCTTTAATGAAAATAGCTCAGCTATCTGAGGAAGATTTACAAAGTTTTTCTTAAGTATAGCAGGTTTCATAAAAATCAGGAATTACGTAATTTCTAAAGCAAAAAGGTTGGGTTTCCTTTCGTTAACCCAACCTATTAATTAAATGAGACTTAAGACTTTAGCCTTGATTTACACCGAAGTTTTCAAACTGTCGCGCGACTCGGAAACCCGATCGACAATAGCAGCATTTACCGCAGATTCCTTAATCGGTTTCCGGGCTTCAATCAAAGCCAGAGCTTTCGTGACGCCTTCGGGTAAAATCACCACCAAACTGCCTGCTGGTGCTCGATCTAAAGCCTTGTTAACAGCAATTGTCTCGTCGAGAATCAACTCGTATTCAACTTTAGACTTGTCTGGGGTGCGTGCGGCGATCGCCTCTGCAATCCCTTGGCAAATTAACTTGGCCACCACACCGGGTTCTCGCCCGCGCCTGTCAACATCTTCTTTGACAATAATCCGATCGAACATATCGGCAGAAAGTTTGCCCAAAGTGACAAAATCTTCATCTCGTCTATCCCCCGGCGCACCAACTACCCCGATCCGCATTCCTTCCCAATTCTGCACAAAACTACCCAAAGCTTTGTAGCTGTGCGGGTTGTGGGCGTAGTCGAGCAAAGCGTGATAGCTGCCCAAATTAAACAGGTTCATCCGTCCCGGAGTTTGACCGACGGAGGCCTGAAAGCTGGACAAAGCCGATCGAATATCCTCTATTTTCACTCCCTGAGCAAAAGCCGCCAAACAAGCCGCTAAAGCATTCGCAATCATAAACGGCGCCCGCCCGCCCATCGTCAGCGGCACATTCACAGCCTGCTCAATTCTCAGCGTCCAATCGCCTTTGAGGATGGACAAGTAGCCGTTTTCGTAAATTGCTGCCAGCCCGCCCGCAGCGGTGTGTTTGGCAACCAATTCGTTGTCCGGGTTCATCGAAAAATATGCAATTTGAGCCTTGACACGCTGCGCCATCTGTGATACAAGCGGGTCATCTGCATTCAAAACTGCATAGCCTTTGGGCATTACTGACTCGACGAGGACGCTCTTGAGTTTGGCTAGTTGTTCCACGGTGTCGATGTCGCCGATTCCCAAGTGATCCGCCGCGACGTTCAAGACGACACCGACATCGCACTGATCGAAGCCCAAGCCCGATCGCAAAATTCCGCCTCTAGCCGTTTCCAGCACCGCCACTTCCACCGTGGGATCGGACAAAATCAAATGAGCGCTCTGCGGCCCGGTATTATCTCCGCTCTCGACTAAATAATCGCCGATGTAAGTGCCGTCAGTAGTCGTGTAGCCGGTAATTTGACCAGTCTGCTTGACAATGTGCGCCAGCAGACGAGTAGTTGTAGTTTTGCCGTTGGTTCCAGTTACCGCTAAAATCGGCACCCGGCTGGGTTGAGGCGATGGGAATAGCATATCGAAGACGGCGCCGGCGACGTTGCGGGGCAAACCCTGGCTCGGCGCGACGTGCATTCTGAAACCGGGTGCTGCGTTGACTTCGACGATGACTCCGTTTGTATCGCGCAGGGGTTGGGAGATGTCGGATGTTACTACGTCAATGCCGGCGATGTCTAAACCGATGATTTTGGCGACTCGGGAAAATAGCCAGACGTTTTCTGGGTGGATTTCGTCGGTGCGATCGACTGCAATGCCACCGGTGCTCAAGTTTGCTGTCGCGCGCAGGAATACTCTTTCGCCGGCCGGCAATACCGAGTCCATCGCGTAGCCTTGTTTTTGCAGCAAATCGAGGGTCAATTTGTCGATCGTAATTCGGGTGAGCACGTTGTCGTGTCCGTCTCCCCGCTGCGGATCGCGGTTTACTTCTTCAACGAGCTGTTCTACTGTAGACTTGCCATCTCCCACAACGTTAGCGGGGACTCGTTCGGCGACTGCTACGACTTGTCCGTTGACTACTAATACTCTGTGGTCGCGGCCGGTGTAGTAGCGCTCGACAATCACACTCTTGGTTTTTGATGCGTTGCTGGCTAAATCGTAGGCTTCTTCTGCTACTTCCCAGGAGTTGATGTCGATCGTAATTCCGCGGCCGTGGTTGCCGTCTAGCGGTTTGAGGACGATCGGATAACCGCCCACATCTTCGATCGCTCCTTCCAGTTCGTCCAAATAATTAATCACCGTCCCTCTTGGAACCGGTACGCCAGCAGCCCCGAGGATATTTTTGGTACCTTCCTTATCACAGGCTAGTTCTACCCCCAAAACTCCCGTGCGGTTGCTGAGAGTTGCCTGAATCCGCTTTTGGTGCACCCCGTAACCGAGCTGAATCATAAACCGGGCGCTCAAAGGTATCCAGGGAATGCCCCGCGCTTCTGCTTCCTTGATCAGTGTTTCGGTACTCGGGCCCAGGGCCGCCGACAAAGCAAACTCTCTGAGATCTCTCAAATCTTGGGCTAATTCCGCTGCTGGATAGCTTCCAGTATCGGCAATGCTCTGGCACATCCGCACGCCCGCCCGGGTGGCATAGCGACCTGCTTGTTCGTTTTGATACTCGATTACTACCTGGTAAATGCCTGGTGTGGCAGTTTCGCGGGTGCGACCGAACCCGACCGGCATTCCTGCCATTTCCTGAAGTTCTAGGGCTACGTGTTCGATGACGTGTCCCATCATTGTGCCTTCTCTGACCCGTTGCAGGAAGCCTCCCTGATGGCCGGGGGAACAGTGATGGTCGTCCAAACTCGGGAGTGTGGCGGTCAACCCTTCGTAGAAGCCAGGAATTTCAGATGTGGTTTTATCTGCCAACTCCTCTAAATCCAGACGCATGAGGACGAGTTTGTGGCGTCTGATGCTCCAGTAGTTGGGGCCGCGTAACGTCTGGATTTTAAGTATTTTCATGACTGTCAGAGGGGTATGGGTCGCTAAATCTTATAGGTAATTGCAGCATTTATTCAATTTGGAGCTAGATTGCTCGATCGACTGTTCGCTGTGAACAGTTTTGCATTGAATTTCCAGTTATAGGCCGCCAGCGAAAGAAAATTAATGCCCCAGCGATCGGCTAGAAACAAGTGCACGTAAAGGGCAGGAACCAACTAGAAGCCAGAAGGTAGAATAAGAGTGTGATTCTACCTTCTGGTGTCAGCGCGTGGCTGCTTTGGAATACATCCTTCTGTTGTATCTTTGATTGGGCCCAAATGCCGCATACTTTCTGCCCGATCGATGACTCTGATATCCTGCGTTAGTTTGCTGTGCGGCATTCCAAAGGCCAGCCAGACTCGGAACAGGCTGCCGATGGCATTGGTTTGCCTAGGGGCATATTGTAGCAATCTCCGTGACACAAGACGTGCAAGCGCATATTGAACAGACTTAAGGGTTCTGTCGCTGCTACCATTGCCTCGTTGGTATAAAAACTTTCCCTAGAATCAACAATAGTCACCGTGCCTTTACCTAGAACCTTCATAGTATCGTCTCCCTCAAACAAAGCGCAGGTATCTTCGTCAATACCAATAGCGAGGCGATCGGGATGACAAGCCACAGCCGACAACAAGCGAGCCATGCGGTTACGATTGTGAAAATGCTGGTCTACGATGATATTGGGAATAATGTTAAGTCCGTTTGCCATGTCTACCAAAGAGCGGTTGGGTGACGCGCCGCTTCCGCCACCTGCAATCATGTGATATCCCATTACCGCAGCACCCGCACTGGTGCCGGCGAGGGTAATCTTACCCGAGAGAGTATATTCGCGAATTTTTTCCATCAGCGGAGTGTCGGCCAGCAGCCCGCAGAGCCGCAGTTGGTCGCCACCTGTGATGAATACGCCCGTACAGTCTTCCAAGTAATCTTTCCAGACGGGGTTTTCGCCTTGTTCGCGTTCGCGGATGTCAATGACTTTGACGGCACTCACGCCCATTTCGTCAAATATGGTGCGATAGCGGTTGCTAATTCCTTCGGGATCTCGGGAAGCGCAGGGAACGATCGCCAGCCGAGCGTTTGTACCCCCAGCACGGCAAAAAAAGGTATTCAGAATCTCTCGCCCGTGAACCTTGTCTTCGGCTCCTCCGATGACCATAATCGAGGTTTTCGTGCGCTGGGAAAGATTGTGTTCTAGGGCTTGAGATGTCAACTGCTGCATGGTGTGTCTTCCTCTGTGAGATGTGAAATTAAATTTTGCCGTGCCTGTGAGTACAATGGGGCTTTTTAAGAGTAAATATTTTTTGGTGCGAGTAAGGTGCGATCGCGCGATCGCGCAGTTGTTTAAGGGCGATTTTACACAAGTCACCGTCCTGAGAACAGATGATTGTTGTACAAAATCGGCTCGCGGACAAAGGAAGAGAATTTAAGTGGCAAAAATTCTCAGAAATTATAAGAAATTATAAAGAATAAAGCAATTACTGAAAACCGATCGGCCTCTCCGGGTCAAACTAGAGGTGATGTATCAATAAATTCCAATAATTGTGCGATTTGACGTAGTTACCCTGTTTCCAGAATTTTTCCTGGCTCCCCTAGCATCGGGACTCATGGGCAAAGCCTTAGCTAAAAATATTGCTGAGGTAAATTTTGTCAATCCCCGCCATTTTACCACAGACAAGCACCAGCGAGTCGATGACGAACCTTACGGGGGCGGAGTGGGGATGCTGATGAAGCCGGAACCAATTTTTGCTGCGGTGGAATCGCTACCGGTTTTGCCGAGACGGGAGGTGATTTTGCTGACTCCCCAGGGCGAACCGATGCAGCAGCCGATGTTTCGGGAGTTCGCCACCGGGTGCGATCAGTTGGTGTTGATTTGCGGCCATTATGAGGGTGTGGACGATCGAGTGCTGCACTTGGTAACTCGCGAGGTGTCTCTAGGCGATTTTGTGCTCACAGGCGGGGAAATTCCGGCTTTGGCTTTGATTAATGGGGTTTTGCGATTGTTGCGGGGAACCGTGGCCAAGGAAGATTCGCTGAAATTTGAGAGTTTTGAAGACGGACTTTTGGACTATCCGCAGTACACTAGGCCGGCCGATTTTCGGGGATTGAAGGTACCCGACGTGTTGCTGTCTGGTAATCACGCAGAAATTGCTCGCTGGCGCAAGGAACAGCAAATTGAAAGAACTCGATCGCGCCGCCCGGATTTGCTAGCGGATTAATTAACTGTAGGCTGTGGGCTGTGGGCTGTTGACGTTCTTGATTTAACACTGGATTTTTTCCCAGAGAATTTATGCTAAAAAATCAACTTTTGTGCTGTTGGGCGATCGGCTTTTTGCTCGCGGGTGAAGTTACTGTAAATTTAACTCCCAGCAGCGGTGGCAAATGGTTAAATATTAACCAGGAAGCTTTGGCAAGAAGCAGCGGCGGCAGCAGTGGAGGAAGTAGTGGCGGGCGATCGAGTTCTTCTAGTTCTTCTTCTAGTTCTTCTTCCAGTTCCAGCCGTTCTAGCAATACCTCACCTAATTCTTCTAGTTCTTCTAGTTCCAGTAACAGCAGATCGAATAGTGCTGCTAGTTCCAATCCCAGCCGCCCCAGCAACAGCAGCAACACTGGCGGAAGAGTTCGCAGCGGCTCTTTTGACAAGCCCGCCGCACCTGCACCTGTCGCCGCACCTAACCCTCCGATTCCGCCACAATCTAGCAATAACAGAACTGTAATTATCCAGCAGCGCACCTATAATTCAGGGCCGAGTTATGTAGTTCCTTATAATTCCGGTAACAGTCAGCAAAACACAGGTTCAAATCAACAACCAGCCGTCAATCCAGCACCAGTTACCACTAATAATAATTCGGGCGACAGCGATCCCAATTCGCCAACTTCAGACAATCCAGATAACAGTCAGCCAAATATAGGTTCAGAGCAACAACCAGCAGTCAATGCACCAGCACCAATTACCACTGACAATAACTCGAATAACCCTCCGAGTTCGGAATCTGATGATGATTGGAAAATTGTAGTGTTTTGGCTGTTTGTTGCTGGAGGTTGCGTTGCGTTAATTGCTTACTGTATTTACTATTATCGACAACACCCTGCCAAAGAATCTAAAAAACAAATTTTTGCGGTCACTAAGTTGCAAATTGCCATGTTGGCAGAAGCTCGCGAAGTTCCCAGTCAGCTAACTGAACTAACGTTAAGTTCTGACATAAAAAATGCTAATCAACGTGCGGAATTTTTGCAAGAAGCTGTTTTGATTGTTTTGCGAAATCGAGAAAAGTGGACTCACGTTTGTGCGAATTCCCAGATAGTCGAAAGTCGAGAACAAGCAACGCAAATATTCAATCAAATTTCGATGCAAGAACGCAGCAAATTAAGTGTGGAAACTTTGAGTATGGTGAATGGCGATATCCGTCGCAGACAGTCTGTTAGTGCTGGCGATGAAGAGCCTGGAGAGTATATTACAGTCACGTTTTTGATAGGGACAGAGAATAGCAGACCGCTGTTTGGAGACATTCGCGATGTTGCGAAGTTGAAAGCAGTGTTAGAAAAATCGGCGGCGACTCCTGCTGAGAATCTGCTGGTTTTAGAGGTGATTTGGAGTCCGCAGCAGGAAACGGATAGTTTGACAGGCGATGATTTGTTGGGTGCTTATCCAGATTTGATTCGGGTTGCTTAGACTAGCATTGCATCAATCTTTGATTGATAGATATACCGCAGCTTAAAGTGGTCGTAGGGTGTGTCGCCACGAACAATTCCTAGTTACATATCGACAATTTAAGAGCGACGCACCTGACCACAATAGTTTGACAAACAAACACAACTTTATTTATTGTATAGCAATCTTTTGTCAAAATGATATAAGGTGCAAGCTACGCACCATACAAAACCTAAGTCCTGCCTGATTAATTTATGCTAAACTTATGCCGAATCTTTACATAATTGGTGGCGCTAACGGTTCCGGCAAAACCACTGCATCAATGAGTTTATTGCCCAATTTTCTCGACTGTTTTGAATATGTCAATGCAGACGCGATTGCGGCTGCACTTTCGCCATTCAATCCCGAGTCGGTAGCGATTACCGCCGGACGAATCATGCTAGAAAGACTGCAAACACTATCTAATTCTGGAACTGATTTTGCTTTTGAGACTACTCTAGCAGCCCGTAGCTTTGCAACTTTTCTCAGAAGTTGTAAAACAAAAGATTATACAATTAACCTAATTTACTTTTGGCTGCGATCGCCCGAACTGGCCGTAGCAAGAGTAGCCCGACGGGTAGCTAGCGGCGGTCATTCTATCCCAGAAGATGTTATCCGCCGCCGCTATGACAGAGGACTGCGAAATTTGATAGCTCTGTATTTGCCACTGTGCGACAATTGGATTATCTATGACAACTCTCACGAAACGGCTCAGTTAGTAGCAGAAGGGAGTATCGAGGAAGAACAGATAATCTATAATATTGAAAGCTGGAATCAAATAACTCAAAAATAAAATGAAACAATCAAAACCAAGACAACTTTTATCTACAAAGATTAATGTTGGAGTGAAAGCGGCAGTTGCAGCAGCTATTGAAAGACACCGCAAATTAGGTGAATCTATTGCTGTGTGGGAAGATGGGAAAGTAGTAATTTTAACAGCCGATCGCATTCCTCCAATATCGCCCGAAACATAAAACAAGTCAGTCGCCCAAAAAACCTACTCATATCCACACAGACTATGACATAATACTCTACTGTCTGCTTTTTAGCCACCTAAAATTCACCAAAAAGAATTGGTTTAAAGCCCAAACCCCGATCTGGAAAAATTAAAATCAGATTATTCATTACTCCAATCCTCGGACTTCTAGGTAAAGGTGGCCCCTCCGAAGTCAACTGTCAACTGTCAACTGTCAACTGTCAACTGAATGACATGAACATCCGCATCGGTAACGGTTACGACATTCACTGCTTAGTTCCAGAACGCCCCTTGATCCTCGGTGGCGTCCACATTCCCCACGAATTAGGCTTATTAGGACACAGCGACGCAGACGTACTCACCCACGCGATTATGGACGCGATGCTGGGAGCTCTGTGTTTGGGAGATATCGGCCTGTATTTCCCGCCAACTGACCCAAAATGGAAAGGTGCAGACAGTCTCGTGTTGCTGGCACAAGTCAATCAGTTAATATTAGATAAAGGCTGGGAAATTGGCAATATTGACTCGGTGGTTGTGGCCGAACGTCCGAAGCTGAAACCGCATATTAAGCAAATGTGCGATCGCCTTTCTGCTGTCCTACAATTAAAACCAGACCAAGTTGCCATCAAAGCTACTACCAACGAAAAGTTAGGGCCCGTGGGGAGAGAGGAAGGAATTGCAGCCTATGCTGTAGTTTTGTTAATGCTAAAATAGTTGTCAGGTTATGACAATTTTCCGCTAATTTAGGAGTCAAATCTATGCTTGCCGAAAACTTGAAAATCGAAACCCCAATCGACGTTGACATCATCGCTCTCGATAAGGACGATCGGGTAGTCGTGCTGATTGAAGTCAAAATTATTCAAGCTCAAGAAACAGCAGCCAAGCAGAAGATTACCGATCGCATGATATCTTGGATGAAAGCTGCCTTGGCAAAAATGTCCGAAGAACGCACACTCATTCCTTATGCCATGTTTGTTGACACCGAACAAATTCTGATTTTCAAATGGGACGGAGTAAATTTATCTGAACCTGTTTGTTCTCTAAACACTGGTGAGATACTTCGCAATTATGAGCCGGAATTTCACAACAAGCGGATATTTAAGCGATACCTAACAAGATTGATTGAAGCATGGCTGCGCGACTTAGCTTATAATTGGAAGTCTGAGATTCCAACTGCGTCAGAACAGATAGAACAAATCGGTTTGCTGCCACTGCTAGCAGGTGGAACGACAAAATCAGGAGTAGAAATTGGTGGCAATTTTATATATCGAGACTAACTTTTTGATGAGCATTGCTACAGGACGCGACCCTGATGCTAACAACTTGTTGTTAAGTGTACCGACATCAGTCAACATAGCAATACCAGATATTTGCTGCATGGAAGCACTATCAGCTTTAGAAGACGAGATCAAGCGACGCAACCGTTTTTTCGGTGAAATGCAAAAACAAATCAGTCAGCTAAAGCGAGATAAAACTTCACCATCTGCCCAGTCTCTTGTCTTCCACTTAGAGGAAGCCCTCACCGAGAATGAGGGGCTGCTCAATGATATTAATGCACGTCTTTTTAATGCTCTTGATTTGTTGGTTGCCAAGGTAGAAATGATCCAATTAACAGCGCAAATACTTCGAGAAAATTTGGATTCAATTTTTATTGAAGAAGACCCGACAGACAATTTAATTCTCAACTGCATTTTGAACCATGCACACTTACAACCTAATCAAGTTAAGGTATTTTTGAGCAATAATACAAAGGAATTTGGTCTGCCATCAGTTCAAGATGCTTTGCGGGAAGTAGGGATAACCAAGTATTTTTCGCGTACTGAAGACTTTCTAGGGTGGTTGCAATCTCAGTCGTAGTTGGACGGAAATGGTATATTTAAAAGCTATGAAAAATTCTACGATGTTATATTCAAAACTACGATCGCTCTTGATTTTACTGGCGGTAATTGCCGCGATAACTCTGTCTGCGTGCACTCCAGCCCGATCGACTAACTTAGCAAACAGACTCGTCGTTCCCACCCCCAGCGGCCCGGCTACGTTTAACTACCCGCTAAATCAGTCTGCATACAGCGTGTTTGGCTATATGTACGAGGGATTGCTCAACGAAAACGGGGTGACATCGAAACTAGAACCCGGTTTAGCTGAATCCTGGGAAGTTTCTAAAGATGGCAAAAAGATTGTCTTCACCCTGCGAGAAGGATTGAAATGGTCGGACGGCGAACCGATGACAACTGATGATATTATATTCAGCTATGAAAAGATTTATTTCAATGAAAAAATTCCTAGCGGCTTGAAAGATAATCTGAGAGTTGGCATCAGCCGTCAATTACCAAAACTCAAAAAAATTGACAGCCGCCGCATTGAATTTTCAGTGCCAGAACCTTTTGCTCCTTTTATTAGATTTGCTGGGGGAATACCGATTTTACCAGCTCATATCTTGCAGGAAGCTGCCACCCAGACAGAGGCAGACGGCAAGCCTAAATTCCTGTCTGCTTGGGGTACGGATACTGACCCCAAAAAAATTGTCGGTAACGGCCAATACCGAATGCTGAGCTATACTCCCAACCAGCGCGTTGTTTTGGAACGAAATCCCTATTTTTGGCGCAAAGATACAGAGGGTAACAGTCAGCCTTACATCCAGCAAATTGTCTGGCAAATTATCGAAAATACTGACAATCAACTGCTGAATTTTCGATCGGGCGATTTGGATACTCTGGACGTGCAGCCGGAGGTGTTTCCGCTGCTGAAACGGGAGGAAAAACGCGGCAAATATACGATATTCAACGGCGGCCCAGACACTGGCAGCGTGTTTATGTGTTTCAATCTGAATAAGGGGCGTAACGCTCAAAATCAGCCGTTTGTAGACCCGATTAAGTCTAAGTGGTTTTTGAGTAAGGAGTTTCGACAGGCGATCGCCTATGGCATGAACCGCGACGCCATGACTAACAATATCTATCGCGGGCTGGGCGCACCACTACATTCGCCGATACCCGCGCAAAGTCCGTTCTACTTGTCTCCAGAACAGGGATTAAAAACTTACAGTTACAATCTGGAAAAAGCGAAAGAGTTACTGTTAAGTGCAGGATTCAAGTATAATAGTAACGGCGAATTGTTGGATGCTGAGGGCAACAAAGTGCGGTTTACTTTGTTGATGGCCGCAGGCAAAAAAGTGCGGGAGCAAATGGGAACGCAAATTAAGCAAGATTTGGGTAAACTGGGGATGGAAGTTGATACGCAGTTCCTGAGTTTTAACACTTATGTGGAAAAGCTGCGCCTGACTAAAAATTGGGATACTTACCTCGGCGGTTTTACCGGAGGTACTGAACCGCACAGCGGTTACAATATTTGGTCAGTCAAGGGGACTTTGCACAGTTTCAACCAGGGCCCGCAAGCTGGAGAACCGCCGATTAAAGGTCGGGAAGTTTACGACTGGGAGCAGAAAATTGATGACTTGTATGTGAAGGCTTCTCAGGAGCTTGACGAGGCGAAGCGCAAGGAACTGTATGGGGAGACGCAGCGGATTATCGCGGAACAAGTGCCTTTTATTTATATGGTGAATCCGCTGACTTTTGAGGCGGTGCGCGATCGCGTTTCGGGAATTCGCTATAGTGCTCTCGGCGGTGCTTTCTGGAATTTGTATGAACTGAAAATTGCAGAATAGTCATTATTGGTTCGTAGTGAGGACTTTAGTCCTCAGAAAGAAGGACTAAAGTCCTTACTACGAACCCATCTTAAGTAGTGAGGACTTTAGTCCTCAGAAAGAAGGACTGAAGTCCTTACTACGAACCCATCTTAAGTGTTGTTTGAGCCCAGAAGATATCATTAGTTCATGGAACCTGAAATTTTACAGAAGTTACTCGAATCTGTGGCGGCGGGCGATGTTAGCCCGATCGCAGCTTTGGACAAATTAAAGCATTTTGACTTTGAACAAGTCGGCGATTTTGCCAAAATTGACCACCACCGCACCTTAAGAACCGGTTTTCCCGAAGTCATCTGGGGCCCCGGAAAAACGCCAGACCAAATTGTTGAGATTATCGGGGCGATGCGCGGCCGAAATCCTGCGGTGATGGCGACGCGAATTGAACCAGAGGTTTTTGAGAAATTGCAGCAAAAAATACCCGACTTGTGCTACTACCAAACAGCTCGAATTTGTGCAATTTCTGATAAATCCTCCACTCCCCAGCATCCGGGTACAGTGACTATTATCAGTGCTGGAACAGCGGATTTGCCTGTGGCGGAAGAAGCGGCTGTGACTGCGGAACTCTGCGGTTTTGGGGTTCGGCGTTTGTGGGATGTGGGAGTTGCCGGCATTCACCGCTTGCTAAGTAATCGCCACGTAATTGATGATGCTGATGTGTTGATTGCGGTTGCGGGTATGGAAGGTGCCTTGGCGAGTGTGGTTGCAGGTTTGGCGGATTGTCCGGTGATTGCTGTGCCGACGAGTGTAGGCTACGGCGCGAGTTTTGGCGGGATTGCTCCTCTTTTAACTATGCTCAATTCTTGTGCGGCTGGTGTGGGTGTGGTTAATATTGATAATGGGTTTGGGGCGGCGATTTTGGCTTGTCAAATTCTCAGAACTTCTGCCAAAGTGGGGAGAATAGGAGAAGGCGAATAGAAGAAAGACCGGGCGGTTAAAATTGCGTTATTTTCTTCAGTCCGCGGAGGCGGACTTAGTTTGTGTAGACGCGGTTTCAACCGCCGTCTTATTTTTCGTCCCAACAGATGAGAACTAAAGAATACAGGCGGTATGATTCAAAGGGATTTGATATTACTTACCAGCCAGCCAAATCGGATAACCCGAAGAATCCTCAGCTTTCAACTTTTGCGCCTGATAACTTTTGCTCGTCCAATTAGCTACTGTTTCCAGACTTTCGGTCAAAAAACCTTCGCTACCAAACGCTTCAAATCCCAAAGTCCACGACGCAGTGCCGTTAACATTTAACTGAGTAATTTCTACAATACAGCCTTGGGGAATTGGGGCTTCGACAGGCACAGACATCAGCACGCCCGGGGCAGAAACTTGGTAAAGACGCTGGGCTCGCTTTTTTTTCACCCTCACCCACTTTCCAGTTGCGATTATATCCGCCGGTACTGGCGCCATCGTGTCGGCACATATCCACTTCAGCCATTTCTCGACTTTGCCTTCCCAGCGGTTGCCGAACTGCATCACCCCCAATTCTTCCTGCCGCCACTTTACTTGTAAATTTTTCCCGCGCAGTTTTACTCCCAAGTAGTCGCAACTAGGTATCAGCAAATATAAATCTTCTCGCTCTTCAGGCGGGGATAGATACCCGCCCAGACTCTCGCTTCCAAACCATTGCCCGATCGGTTTTGGCAGCGCACCGCTATAAAACCACCGCATTTCCAGACTGGCCCGCATAAATTTTTCCTCCATTCTTCCACTATTTTCGTCAAACCCAGACTGGGATTTGCCACACCATCGATTTTTGCGCCTCTCAACTCTATCCTCCCCCCTCCGGGGCCGTGAGTCTACTGTCTACAGTCATGCCATTGGAGATTTAAGATTTGAGATTTTAGGTTGGGAATTACTTATTCTATAGGGGTTTCGAGCTTGTCAGCCCGTTGGATTTTTGGGGGAAACTGGTATCTGAGTCGCGACTTTGAAAAAAAAACTCATAATCCTTTACATCTCTTCATAAGTCTGTTACATTAGTTTACATTACACCAAAAACAACTTAGGACACTGACATGGCTGACAGAGGCTTACTACTTGACAACGACGGTAAAATGAACAATTTTGCGATCGAGCCCAAAGTATACATTGACGATGAAGCCCGCACAGGCTTTACACCCTACGCAGAACGCTTGAACGGCCGACTTGCCATGATTGGTTTTGTTTCTCTCTTGGCTTTAGAAGTTTCTACCAAGCACGGACTGATTAGCTGGCTAACTAACCTGTAATAACTTTGTTTAAAATTAAACTGTACGGCTATGGCTTGCCAGCAATACACAATTGGCGATCCATAGCTTAACTATTTTTGCAAGGTTTGATGAGACAATTTAAATTAAATATTTTAGTGTTACGGTACTTGTAAAAATAATGCTCAAACGAATTGCAGCAATACTTCTGGTGGTTTTCTCTCTCAGCTTGACCGGTTGTGTCTCTGTAGCTACCGGACTCAAAAGCTACGTTGATACTGGCGACGGCTATCAATTTCTTTATCCTAACGGCTGGTTGCCGATCGCAGTTTCTAACGGGCCCGATGTGGTGTTCCGCGATTTGATCCAGCAAACTGAGAATGTCAGCGTGGTCATCAGTCCAGTGGCTGGGAACAAAACTCTCGCAGATTTGGGCACGCCGACGGATGTGGGATACAAGCTTAGTAAAAGTGCGTTAGCGAAGCCCTCGAAGAGGATCGCCCCGGCTGATTCCGGCCGCGAAGCTGAATTAGTCAATGCAGAAAGTCGGGAATCGCGATCGAAAAACTATTACATTTTAGAATACGCCGTCAAACTCCCAAACCAACAACGGCACAACTTAGCTAGCGTAGCAGTCAGCCGTGGCAAACTATTTACCCTGAACGTTTCCACTACCGAAGAACGCTGGCCGAAAGTCAAAGAAGCTTTTGAGAAAGTTGTTAAATCTTTCTCTGTTTATTAGGGTTAAAAAGTAATTTGACAGTGGGCATTGGGCATTGGGCATTGGGCATTGGTCATTGGAGGTAGAGCCTGGAAGGTTATTGGTAACAAATAACTAATGACAAATAATAACTGTCAACTGTCAACTGTCAACTGTCAACTGTCAACTGTCAACTGACTTCTTAACTTATGAAAACTCCAACTTTTGTATTAGCTTCAGCTTCCCCCGCGCGCCGCAGCCTGCTAAGCAATGCAGGCATTCAAGCTGTGATTTGCCCCAGCGACTTTGATGAAGGGCAAATAAAAATGAGGGATGCTACTAAATTAGTGCAGGTTTTAGCAGAAGGAAAAGCTGACGCTGTAGCTAGTTTTTTGCTGGCTAATTCTCACCCGCAAATCCCCAATCCCAAATCGTGTGTAGTGTTAGGATGCGATTCAATTTTGGTCATTGATGGTGAAATTCACGGCAAACCCAAGGATGCCGACGAAGCAATCTCGCGCTGGCAAAAAATGCGCGGTAAAGTTGGCGAACTTTATACGGGTCATGCTTTAATTGATACGAGATTTGATAGCTTTGATGTGGCAATGGATCGATCGCTCATTCGCTGTCAAGTTACAAAAGTTTATTTTGCGGAAGTTACCTCGCGTCAAATTGCTGCTTATGTCGCTACGGGAGAACCTCTCGCCTGTGCTGGCTGTTTTGCACTCGAAGGCAAAGGCGGCTTTTTTGTGGAAAAAATCGAAGGTTGTCATACCAATGTGATTGGTTTGAGTTTGCCTTTGCTGCGGCAAATGCTCCGCGACATGGGATATGATGTGGCAGATTTCTGGCAATCTTAAACGGAACTTACCCCCTGTCGCGGTAGTTAGGCAGTCTAAATCGTTTGCTGTATATACGATAGAAGCATTTATTTGTCAAAAATAAGTAGTCATGTATGGTTGGCGATGGGAGCATCTCATTTTTGTAAAAAGCGTTTTTTCTTTGAGTGCGAGCTTAAGAGCTCGCGTATTGTACAATACGCGAGCTCTTAAGCTCGCACTATAATAATAAATGCAAAACTGAGATGCTCCCTTGGCGATCGCCCAAAAATTTAGTAAAATATCGCTTTTTTTATGTTCGCGTTGGCTATTTTTAGCATAATCTGATTCTTATAGCCTATTGAATTGAAGAAAAAAACGATGAAAAAGTTAATGCCCTTACTACTGAGTGCCGTATTACTCAGTAACGCTGTTGCTTGTCAGAAGTCAAACGAGCCGATCGGCAAAACTTCTGCTCCGGCTAACCAAAGCAACGCTAGTTCCGGTAAGCTAAAAAATCAGGCAGCGGCCATCCCTGCTGGAACCAGTTTTGATACCATTCTCCAACAAGATTTATCCACGGGTAAAAACCGCAACAACGAGCGTTTTACTCTGCGAGTCAAAGGAGGAGATAAAACTCTTAAAGATGCCGTGATTCAGGGACATCTGGAAGATGTCGTCAAAGCAGCTAAAGGCAAAAAAGCGAGTTTGCATCTAGTTTTTGATGACATTAAACTCGCAAATGGTGCAGCCGCTCCCCTTGATGTTACCTTAGTAAATACTCAGGTAGAAACCAAAACCAAAGGCAAGTTTGTTCAGAATGCTGGCATTATTTTAGCTGGAGCAGTGGCCGGTAAATTCGTTGGTGATAAAGCGAAATTCAAGCATGGTACTTTAGCTGGGGGTGCAGCAGCAACGGCTTATGTCTTGTCTAGTCCTGGTGGTGAAGTTGTCCTTAAAAAAGGAACCAATGTTAAGCTGAAACTTAAAAAGCCTCTCGATACGAGTCCATAAAAACCTGGTTTCTGACCACCCGTGCATAATCTAAGAAACCGGGTTTTTTTGAGTTTCTACGCTGTCACCAACAATTTTCGTAAAAACCCGGTTTCTGGGCACTCGCGACCATCTAATAAACCGGGTTTTTTTCACAAATCCTATCCAAGGGCGATCGCACTATCAGACACAGAGGTAAATTGAAGTTGACTCGGCGAAACATCTTTCACCAAGCCCAAGATATTGCCGGTGCTAGCTTCCCGAATCACCGTCGCCTTAGTATCCAGAAATCTAAAATCAGCAGTTTGAATCGTTCCCGGAGGAACAGGGCCACTGCTCGCGTAATCTCTCGCATCACCAATTGTTAAAAACTTTTCCGTTAAAACAATATCATTTCGCGTCAGTCCTCCCGCCAATCCGATTACATCACCTTGCGCTGGATTGTAGTCAAGAATAAAATCCGCAGGCACTTGCTCTACGTTAGCAGGAAAAGTCCCAGCAGGACGTGGTTGATCGGAACCAATTTCACGCGAAGTTGCTCCAGCTTCTCTCCGGAGGACAAACAAATCTGCACCTTCTCCTCCCCAAAGTCTGTCAATTCCAGCATCACCGATTAGAGTATCGTTGCCACTTTCTCCTACTAAAGCATCACTGCCTTGGCCACCTCTAACAAAGTCATTTCCCGTGCCTCCATAGGCGTAATCATTGCCTTGATTGCCGCTGAGAATATCGTTGCCACATTCTCCGTACAGTATGTCAAAATCTTGACCGCCGCGAATAGTATCATTGCCACAACCTCCGATTAAAGTATCTGCGCCCCCATTCCCATTCATCAGTTCCGCACCACCGGAACCTCGGACAAAATCGTCGCCTGCTAAGGCTCGCAAACCTCCGGGAGTGTTGCGGAGAATTCCGTTGGCTAATTGAACTGTATCGTTGTTGGGAGTAAGGTCAAAAAAGTTGGGATCGCTAGGATTTGGCAAAGGCCCTGTGAGTAATCTGATGTTTGGTGGATCGGGAATAATTCGATCGGAGTCGATAGCTGAGGCTTTAACTGTTCCGAGATTTGTTTCTAACATTTAAGTTTTCCCTGATTGATTGATATGAACTTTCTAGACAGTCTTATTTTAATAAATGTTCCAATTAACAAATGTGCGTGTATTTGCGGTTAAACAAATTAAATGACTGTCAAAATTACCACAAATATTCAACAAGCACAGCTTATTGACACTTGGATGTAGCCCAAATCCGCAAATATTTTGAACTCTGCGCCAATAATTCTCGGGATCGCGTACTCTATTACCCGTCAGCAGTCAGTGTGGGAGAACCGACAGACTGCCAAATGTCATCAAACCTTGAGCAAAGTCAGGAATCGTTAATATGCAAGACACTGCGATCGAATCTATCAAAGCCAGAGAAATCCTCGACTCCCGCGGCCGCCCTACCATCGAAGCTGAAGTGTATCTAGCCAATGGTGTTGTCGGACTCGCCCAAGTGCCCAGCGGCGCGTCTACAGGCTCTTTTGAAGCCCACGAACTCCGCGACGATGACAAAAAACGTTACGGTGGTAAGGGAGTTTTGAAAGCGGTTGCTAACGTCGAACACAAAATTGCTCCCGCTTTGGCTAATCTGGATGCGATCGACCAACCATTAATCGATCGCACTATGATTGACTTGGACGGTTCCCCCAACAAGTCTAACCTCGGCGCTAATGCCATTCTCGGAGTCTCCCTAGCCACAGCAAAGGCGGCCGCCGAGACTTTACAAATACCCCTTTACCGCTACTTGGGTGGCGCTTTGGCTAACGTTTTACCAGTGCCTTTGATGAACGTCATCAACGGCGGTTCCCACGCCGACAACAACGTAGACATTCAAGAGTTTATGATTGTACCGGTGGGAGCACCTTCTTTTAAGGAAGCTTTGCGCTGGGGTGCAGAAGTATTTGCTAGTCTGGCTAAAGTCTTAAAAGACAAAAATTTGCTGACTGGTGTTGGCGATGAAGGCGGTTTTGCTCCTAATTTGGGTTCCAATCAGGAAGCTTTGGATTTGTTAATGATGGCAATTGAAAAAGCTGGCTACAAACCGGGTGAACAAGTTGCTTTGGCTTTGGATGTTGCTGCTAGCGAATTTTACAAAGATGGGAAGTACACCTATGACGGTGTGGCTCATTCGCCAGCAGAATTAATCGATTATTTGGATGGTTTGGTTGGACAATATCCGATCGTTTCCATTGAAGATGGTTTGCACGAAGACGATTGGGATAGTTGGGTGGCGCTAACTCAGAAAATGGGTAGCAGAGTTCAATTGGTGGGTGACGATTTGTTTGTTACTAATCGCACGCGCTTGCAAAAAGGGATTGATTTGAAAGCTAGCAATTCGATTTTGATTAAGCTGAATCAAATTGGTTCTTTGACTGAGACTTTGGATACGATCGACTTAGGGAAGCGCAACAGCTATCGATCGGTAATCAGCCACCGTTCGGGTGAAACTGAAGATACTACAATTGCTGATTTAGCCGTAGCGACTCGCGCCGGTCAAATCAAGACTGGTTCTCTGTGCCGCAGCGAACGGGTTGCTAAGTATAACCGTTTATTGCGGATTGAGGACGAATTGGGCGATCGGGCAATTTATGCTGGTGCGATCGGTTACGGGCCCAAATAAAATTTGGTAATGGGTAATTGGGAATTGGGAATTGGTGTCAACAACCAGGTCAAACGTAGTCACACATGGCTGTTTACCACCAAGGCTCGATCCCCCCTAGCCCCCCTTGAGAAGCAGGGTGGTTTTATTGTCGGGAAAAGAAATCTGAAACTACCAAAATTATCGCTCAAAGATTGGCTCGCGCTTGGGCGAAGGTACGTAGTTGCGCTTAAGCGCTCTTTCCTAATCTTATAAAGAGCGCTTAAGCGCAACTACGTACCTAATTTGTGTGACGACAATAAAACCACCCTGCCTAGCCCCCCTTGAGAAGGGGGGGACAAGAAGCATTCAAAGTCCCCCTTCTTAAGGGGGATTTAGGGGGATCGAGACTAAGCTACAAACGAGATTTATCAATGGTTTCAAACTTAAGTTGACACTGATCCCCATTACCAATTACCATGCCCCATAATCACGGATAGAAAGCCAATTGAGGTAAACCCAAAGTTTCTTCCCAGCCCATCATCAAGTTCATGCACTGGATGCCTTGACCGGCTTGACCTTTAATTAAATTGTCGATCGCCGACATCACAATTACCCTATCAGTGCGCGGATCTACTTCCACGCCAATGTAACAAAGATTCGTGCCGCAAGCCCATTTAGATTGCGGATAAACCCCAGCCGGTAACACTTTTACCAAAGGAGAATTGCGGTAAAAAGCACTGAAAATGGTGATCAAATCTTCCCGCACCAATCCCGGATCGCGCAAATTTGCGTAAACAGTTGCCAGAATTCCCCGCACCATCGGCATCAAGTGGGGAGTAAATTGGACTTTGATATCTTGTCCGGCCAAATGGCTGCAAACTTGCTCAATTTCTGGGGTGTGGCGGTGGCGGCCTACCCCGTAAGCGCCGATCGAATTGTCAGCTTCTGCCAACAACAGATTAACTTCGGCTTTGCGGCCCCCTCCCGAAGATCCTGATTTGGCGTCGATAATTGCTGTTTCTGGCTCGATCAGACCTTGTTTGAGTAAGGGGGCCAGGGCTAATAAACTAGCAGTGACGTAGCAGCCGGCACAGCCTACTAATTGAGCGTCTTTAATGCGATCGCGATACAATTCTGGCAAACCGTAAACAGCCGTTGCAGCTAAAGCAGAGTCCGATCGCTCGCCGCCGTACCAAGCTTTGTAAGTGTCCAGATTTTCAAATCTGTAGTCAGCCGACAAATCCAAAACTTTGCAGCCGCCTTCAATCAGCGTCGGTGCCATTTGGCAAGCTAAACCATTCGGCAGCGACAGAAACACAACTTCACATTTTGCCGCTATTTTATCTAGGTCGATCGCCTCAATAGTCAAATCAATGCAGTTAGTCAGATGCGGATAAAGGCTGGAAAAAGGTTTTCCCGCACTGCTATCCCCGCCTACATACACTACTTCTGCCGCTGGGTGATCCGCCAGCAGCCGCACCAGTTGTACGCCGCCATAACCTGAAGCGCCAACTATGCCTACAGGCACAGGTCTAACATCTCCCATTTTCCTTTATCCCCTCAGCCTTTGAAGTCAAAAACGCTTGAACTTTTGCTGCATTGTAGTACCAAACGCCAACTTTGGTGGTAAATAATTGTGTTGTTTTGTTATTGACGTGGATTTTTGTAAATTTTCCGGTGTTTGACCAAGAATTTCAACGGTGGTACCCGCCACGTGATTTATCCGTGGAATCAATCCCAAATCGAAAATCGAAAATCCTCTCTTCCCCCGAATTTATCCGTGGGCTCAATCTAAAATCTAAAATCTAAAATCTAAAATCGATTGACTCCGCCCAAAAACCAATACAAAGTCCCGCAGGGCTGTGGTGGAGAGGCCAAAATTTCAGACTCGCATTGAATCTTCCAGAGTCAATCTCAAATCTAAAATCTCCTATCTAAAAACGGATGTGCGATCGCCAAAACCCTAAAATTAAGCAACGGATGTGCGATCGTGCTATAAAATCTTACATAAATCTATCCATAAACCGGGGATTAACTTTTTTCGCTCTTTCCTCGAACCTCAAAGCTCAACATCCGTTAAATCCATTACACTCATCCGTTGCCGAATTTCCTATGGGAATAGTTGTAGAAGACGTATCAAAACAGTTTGGCAGTTTCCAAGCACTCGATCGAGTCAGCTTGAAAATTGAATCAGGTTCTCTAGTCGCACTGCTGGGCCCGTCTGGTTCCGGCAAGTCCACCCTGCTGCGACTGATTGCAGGTTTAGAAATGCCCGACTCCGGCAAAATCTGGCTGACAGGCCAAGATGCCACCAATACTAGCGTCCAAGACCGCAAAATTGGATTTGTGTTTCAGCACTACGCGCTATTCAAGCACATGACAGTGCGAAAAAATATTGCTTTCGGCATGGAAATTCAGAAAACTCCACCGACGAAAGTCAAATCCCGCGTAGAAGAATTGTTAAATTTAGTCCAATTGGGAGGATTGGGCGACAGATACCCGTCGCAACTTTCAGGAGGCCAGCGTCAGCGGGTAGCCCTCGCCAGAGCCCTGGCTGTGGAACCAAAAGTGTTACTGCTAGACGAACCTTTTGGAGCTCTCGATGCCAAAGTCCGCAAAGATTTGCGCGCTTGGTTGCGAAGACTCCACGACGAAGTGCACGTTACCACAGTCTTTGTGACGCACGACCAAGAAGAAGCGATGGAAGTTGCCGATCGAATTACAGTAATGAATAAAGGTAAAATCGAACAAGTAGGCACACCCGCAGAAATTTACGACCATCCAGCTAGTGCATTCGTCATGAGTTTTATCGGGCCTGTGAATGTCTTGCCCAGCAGTTCGAGAATGTTTCAAGACAACGGCTTTGACTCAGCCAACCCAGAAATTTTCTTGCGCCCTCACGACGTAGTAATTGAAACTACCGAAAATAGTGCAACAGTGCCGGCAAGAATCAGTCGCTTGATTCATTTGGGATGGGAAATTCAGGTGGAATTAACCTTAGATGACGGTCAAGTGCTGAATGCTAATTTGACAAGAGAAAGATTCGATAACTTGCAGTTGCAGCCGCAGCAAAGAGTGTTCGTCAAGCCGAAAGATGCCAAGTCATTTCCACTTTATTATTCTATCTGATATCATATCCTCTGAGAACAACACCATAAAATTGGTTTGTAGTAAGGACTTTAGTCAAGCGTAATGGATGCGGACGGGAGCATCTCATTTTTGTAAAAAGCATTTTTTTTATTATAGTGCGAGCTTAAGAGCTCGCGAGTTGTACAATACGCGAGCTCTTAAGCTCGCACTATATATAAATGCAAAACTGAGATGCTCCCGATGCGGACTCGCATTCCGAACGATCAAACACTCTGATCTCAATTCTTCAAACTAGAGCTAAATTGATATCGGACACAAAAAAATAAGGACACGGCATTGCCGTGTCCCTGTCGTGCATTTCAATTGCATATTCGGGACGGGCTAGAAGCCCATCCCACAAGACTTGAATTATTTCTTGACATACAGTTTAAATGCACAACAGCTTAGCTGCCCAATTAGTCTTTGATTTTGCTGACAGCCTTTTTGACTTGTTGCTCAAAGGATGTCGCGCTTGTATTAGAAGGATTTTTCATCTTCTCGCTGTCAGCATCTCCCTGAACTTCATTAATCCCTTCATTAGCTTTTTTCTGAGTTTCTTCCAGAGACATCGGGTCTTTCAAAACAGCTTTTTGAGCTTCTTTCTCAATCCCCAAAAGTTGAGCTTCACCTTTGGTGGGGCTGCTGGTAACGGCAAAAGCTGTGAAAGCATTGGAAACAAACATCAATGCACAAAAACAAACAACTATTAAACTGCGAACTAAACGCTTGACTGGGAGGTTAAAGCTGATAAAAGACATACAAAATTTCTCCGTATTTAGAAGTTTTGATCGTTGAGATTGTTAACAGGCTGAATTTAACTCAATTTCTGCACAATCTTTAACTCAAGTTTGATAAAAGCCACTTGAATCAGCAGTGGCAATCAGTTAATTTGAGCTAATTAATATTTAGCTTAAATAACGGGGTTATGAAATCTTTCTCAGGGAATATTTGGGCTTTGTGTCTTCCGATAGTTGACACTCTCAGGGAGTCAACGCCACTGAGATTCTGCGGACAAAGTAGATTTAGGTAATACCCAAAGTCTAACTCTCGCTGGGAGTCGTCAAAGACCGTCTACCCAGTTGGTTTAAGCTTACACCTAACTTACTGGCTACTTTTCTCAAAATAATTAAAGTCAGTGAAGGAGTCGCCCCCTCCACTGCTCTCCAAAACGGAACGTGATAGTTTCCCATCAT